>JBEDKR010000226.1:0-4213 GCA_041172005.1 Pseudomonadota bacterium | reverse complement strand
GGCGAAAGATTGAAGAATGGTTGGGTCAACGGTGATTGACGCTTTGCCGTTGACTCGAATTGTTTCTCGAATCCCAGGGATGAAAAATAGGAGCGCAACTCTGGGGTCTTGCAGAATGTTGCGCAGTCCATCGACCCGATTGTTTCCCCGTCGCTCAGGCAGCCAGATCGTTGTCTCGTTCACGATTCTGACCAGTGGCGCTGGATCTCCGCGAGGGGAAACGTCGAGTCCTCCGCGGCCTACCGTTGCCAGCACTGCAAATGGCGAAGCCTTGATCCACTCTTGGTAAACCGGGTGAAGAGTTGCCGCTTCTTTTGCAATAGATCCCTCCCCGGCAACCTCAAAAATTGATGCAAGCTGTTCTTCAGTGGTTATGTTGTGTGGCATTGAGAATGGTGAGGCGTTACGCAAGGCAGCAATATGTGTCACCCAAGGTGCATGCGCTGATCAGATCACGCGCCGTCCGGCTTGATCTGGGCGCGGGCGATGACGGCCTTCCAGCGCGCCTGTTCGGTCTTGATGAAGGCGTTGAACTCCGCGCCCGTGTTACCGACGGCCAGCGCAGTTTCTTGGGCCAGCTTTTCCTTGACGAGCGCACTGCGCGAGGCCTTGATCGCCTCGGCCTCTAACTTGGCGAGGTTGGCCTTGGGCCACTTGCTCGGCGCCATCAGCCCATACCACTGCGTCATCTCAAAACCCTTGAAGCCTTGCTCAGCAACTGTGGGCACGTCTGGCAACTGGGGCAGTCGTTGCGCCGTACCGGTGGCGATACAGCGCAGCTTGCCAGCCTTGATGAAGGCCAGCAGAGCCGGCGCACCGACCGAGGCGGCTTGAAGCCGTCCGCCCATCAGGTCTGTCAGCATCGGGCCGGTTCCACGGTAGGGCACGTGCACCATGAACGTCTCGCTCACCATCTTCAGATACTCGAAGGCCAAATGCCCAGCACTGCCGTTGCCGGCCGAGCCGTAGTTCAGCTGACCGGGCCTGGCTTTGGCGTAGGCAATGAATTCTTTGAGATTCTTAACGGGAAGGTCGGGATGCACCACATACAGGCTTGGCACCTTGGAGACCAGCGTGATCGGCACGAAGTCTTTGTTGGCGTCGTAGGGCAGCTTAGGGAAGATGTAGGGGTTGACGGCCAAGGTGCCAATGTGTCCCAAGATCAGCGTGTGGTCATCGGTGCTGTTGGCCACTTCCTGCATGGCGATGTTGCCGGCGGCGCCGGGCTTGTTTTCCACAAACACGTTTTGGCCGATGGACTTGGCCATTTCACTGGCGACGGCACGGGCGACGATTTCGGAACTACCGCCGGGTGCAAAAGGCACGACCAGCCGCAACGGCTTGCTCGGCCAAGTTGCTTGGGCGAGCGAGTGAGGCAGCCACAATGCGGAGCTTGCTGCGGCACCGGCCTTGATCAGGTTGCGGCGGTTCAGGTTCAGGTTGTTCATCGTGTGCCTCTTTAAAATTCAGTTGAATTGTAGAGGCGTCAATTTGAGGCTGGCATTGCAACAAACCGCCATAGGCGTCACAAAACGCAAAAAAGACCAACAAAAATCAATCAATCGATAAACTGAAAAATCATTCATGTCGATTGGAGTGTTTATGAAAAAATTTGCTCTAGCAAGTTCCCTTGCACTAGCGTCAATTTCCATCTCTGCCAGCGCGGACACGGGCGTTTTTGTCGGCGTTTCCTACGCTTTCGGTGGCAACAATGGTTTGGGCTTCACGGCTCAGGCCACGTCGACGCGCAAAGAAGACCGCGGTTTTGCGGCTGCCGGTTTCAGCTATTACCCCTATGCTGTTGGCAACAAGTTCGGCATCCCGGTTGGCATTGGCTACCAAGGCAAGAACAGCGCCGTTGTTGGCAGCTACGACCTGTTGCTCAAAGCGCCAGTGCTCAGCGGCGGTTACGCCAACACGCGTGAAGACGCCCCACCGCCTTTGGATTGAGCCTGCGTCCTGAGCTGAAATCACTGCCGGATTACCCCGGTGTCCAGATGGACTTCTGCGTTGATGAAGTTGATCTTTAGGCATAAAGCGCTAACGTCAACTTTCGACCTCATCATCGTTTCGCTCTAGAAGGAATCCATATGGACAAGCGCTCGTTCCTGTTCAGCAGTTTGGTGGCGACATCTGCGCTGTCGTTACCTTACGCTTTTGCCCAGTCGCCCACTGACCACGGCAGCCCGCCAGTGGCTTCGCCGGGTTTCAAGCGCATTCAACTCGGTGCGTTGCAAATCATTGCTTTAAACGATGGCATCACGCGCCGCCCGCTGGCTGAGGGCTTTGTTCGTAACGCTCCGTTGAGCGAGGTTAAGGCTTCGCTGGCGTCGCAGAATTTGCCCACCGACTATATTGATGTGCCGTACACGGCCTACTTGGTCGTACAGGGCCATACACGGGTTTTGTTCGACACCGGTTTTGCCGACAACGGCCCTCCTGCGGCGGGTCGGATACGAGCCAACCTAGCAGCGGCGGGCTTCAAGCCTGAAGACATCGACCATGTCGTGATCAGCCACTTCCATGGTGACCACATTCAGGGCCTGCGCAACAAAGACGGCTCTTTGGTTTACCCCAACGCCAAGGTGCATGTGCCTGCGCCGGAATACGCTTTTTGGATGGACGATGAGCGCATGAACGCCGCCCCGGAGGCCATGCGCGGTGCCTTCCAAGCGGTGCGTCGGGTGTTTGGTGGCATGCCGGCAGACCGCCTGCTGAAGTTTGAGCCCGGTGCGGTGTTGGTGCCCGGCATCACCTCGGCGCCGGCCTTCGGCCACAGCCCCGGCATGAGCATTTTCACGGTGGCGTCCGAAGGTAAAAAGTTCACCTATGTGGCTGACGTCACCAACGTGCCCTCCCTGTTTGCGCGCAACCCAGATTGGGCCGTGACCTTTGACATGGACCCCGACGCAGCACGCCAGACCCGACGCCGCATCTATGACATGCTGGTGCGCGACAAGACGCTGGTGGGCGGTTTTCACTTCCCGCAGCCGTGGTTCGGCACGCTGGAGGCTGCGGGCCATGGCTACCAGTTCAAGCCGATGCTTTAGGCGCGCAGGGCTTGCGCTTCATCGAGACAAATCTTGCATGACCTTGAACAGGTCTGACTTGCCTTCAAAACCAATTCCCGGCAGGTCAGGCATGGTGATGTAGCTGTTCTCGACTTTGACGCCGTCAGGGAATCCGCCAAAGGGCTGAAACAGGTCTGGGTAGCTTTCGTTGCCACCCAAGCCCAGCCCCGCGGCAATGTTCAAGGACATTTGATGACCGCCGTGCGGGATGCAGCGACTGGCCGACCAGCCGTGCTCTTTCAACATGTCGAGCGTGCGTAAATACTCGACCAAGCCGTAGCTCAATGCGCAGTCGAATTGCAACCAATCCCGATCCGGGCGCATGCCACCGTAGCGGATCAAGTTGCGTGCGTCTTGCATGGAGAACAGGTTTTCGCCCGTCGCCATCGGGTTTTTGTAATAGCTGCGCAGGGTTGCCTGAAGCTCGTAGTCCAGTGGGTCACCGGCTTCTTCGTACCAAAACAAGTCGTATTGCGACAAGGCTTTGGCATAGGCGACCGCGGTGTCACGGTCAAAGCGGCCATTGGCGTCAACGCACAGCTTTTGGCCATCCTGCAGAACGCTCAAGATCGAGTCGATGCGGCGCAAATCTTCATCCAATGACGCGCCGCCGATTTTCTTTTTGACCACCGAGTAGCCGCGGTCGATGTAGCTGCGCATCTCATCTTTCAGCTTCTCATGGTCTTGCCCTGGGTAGTAGTAGCCGCCTGCGGCATAGACAAAGACTTTGCGGTTCGGTTGGCCGTCGCCGTAACGGTCTGCCAGCAACTGGAACAGCGGCTTGCCCTCAATCTTGGCAACCGCATCCCAAACAGCCATGTCAATCGTGCCCATGGCGACTGAACGCTCGCCATGACCACCGGGCTTTTCGTTGGTGAACATCGTGGCCCAAATCTTGTGCGGGTCTAGATTGTTGCCCGTGTCGTCCAGCAAGGAGTCAGGACTCGCTTCAATGACACGCGGAATGAAGCGTTCCCGCATCAAAGTGCCTTGGCCATAGCGCCCGTTGGAGTTGAAGCCGTAACCGACCACGGGTTTGCCGTCACGGATCACGTCGGTGATGACGGCCACAAGGCTCAGCGTCATTTTGCTAAAGTCGATGTAGGCATTGCGGATCGGTGAACTGATCGGCAGCGTGATCT
>JBEDKR010000225.1:0-4220 GCA_041172005.1 Pseudomonadota bacterium | reverse complement strand
GGTCTGGCTGCGTCAGCCAGCGCGTTGGCAGCGTCGGTGTAGTGCCGGCGGCACGTGGCCCCAAGGCCGCACGCAAGGTTTCAAGGTGATCGTTACCTCGGCTGCGCATGTCAGCCTCGGCACTGGCATGGGCCAGAATCTCGGCCCCTTGCGCTTTGAAATAACCGTTGCCCAACCAGCGGTGGTCTTGACCGCCGGTGTTGATGACCCAACGCACCGGCTGGGTGGTGACACGGCGCACGGCCTCATGAATCTGCCGGGCACTTTCCCAAGTGGCGCCACTGTCGATCAGCACCGCCCCTTGCGCCGTGACAACAAGTCCAATGTTCGCATTCAAACCTTCGTTGGCCAGCGTGCGCGGACCCATGTCGCCGACATAGGCAAAGACGCCGTCGGTCACCGGTTCAAAACGCACTTCCAGTGCGGCACTGAGGCTGGCACCAGCCAACAGCACCACCGTCAGCGCGCCTTTCAGCCAGCGGTTAAAAGCAAAACGGACGTGGGCGGTAGGGGTGTTTTTCATGTGCAGTCTTTTATGTGCAGTTGTTGTGCAGTTTCCACTTGGCTTCGTGGCCCATGGCTTTGGCGAATTCGGGTACTTTGCAACGCTCCGACTCGGCGCTGCTGGCTGGCAGCACTGGCGCGGCAGGTGCAGACACCGAGGCCCGAGAGGCCGCCGGTCCAGTGCGGTACACCGCTTGCGCCACAGTGACGCTGAGGCCGGCGAACACCAGCAGCACCAGCCCTTGCGCCCAGCTCATGGAAGCGCCTGCCTCGGTCGACACGTCACACACACCGCCCGGGCAGAGCTGCGCTTTGTCTTGATTGAAAGCGTTGTAAATCTTGCAGCCAATGCAGATACCAAAAGCCGTTTCAGCAAACATCAACGCCAAGCAAACACCGCACACCAGCAGATTCATGGGCCCGACCATGCTGTTGAAAACCATCAGGTAAGACATGACCAGCGCGAGCACAAAACCAATGGCCCAAGCAAAGCGTTTTTGCGGCGCGCCGACATATTCCGGCTGCTGCTTTCTGACGAACCATTGCCCAATGATGAGGCTAGGCGCGTACTGCGGGTTGATGAAAATTCGGATGCCAAAGTCCATCAAAAACAGCAACACAAAAACCCGTGTCGGCTGGAAATTGCCGACCAGCCATGCGTTCATGAAAGCGATCAAACCCATGAAAAACAAGATGCCAGCGCTGGCCCTGACGGCCCGCTCATTGAGCACAGGCACTGCGTAGTCAGGATGGTGTTGGCCGAATTGGAAGGTCTTGTTCATCTGGGTGTCTCATTTATAAGCTAGGGCTTAATTATCTACGCCCCGCAGGATTCAAAGTTGCTGTGGCGTAAAGCAAAAACGGCCGGACTGTAAAGTCCGGCCGTTTTGCGTCAGGGTTTCAGCGCTTCAGCGCCGACTGTTCAGGCGACGCCAGCCGCCTTCACCTTGGCCGGCAGGAAAGGCACTGACCGCAAGCGAACCCCGGTCGCGTCAAAGACCGCGTTCGAGATCGCCGACGGCACCACCGTCGGTGCCATTTCGCCAGCGCCCCAGATCGGCATCTCAGGCCGGTTGATGAGGCTGACATGGATGTGCGGCACGTCCGGAAAACGCAAGATCGGGTAGCTCGCCCAGTCGGTGCTGGTGACATGGGTGCGGTCAAATTGCAACTCTTCCAGCAAGGTGCGGCTGATGGTTTGCACAATGCCGCCTTCGATCTGATTGATCGCGCCATCCGGGTTGACGATCTGTCCGCAATCGTGGCTGCACCACACATCCGTCACGCGAATACCGCCGGTTTTGCGGTTCACTTCGACCTCTGCCACCAAGGCCACAAAGGTGCGGTCGTTGTCGTACTTCACAAACGAGACACCACGGCCACGCGCTAGGTTGCCAGCGGTTTTGTTGGCTGGCGACGAACGGCTTTGCCATTTCGACAAACGGGCCACGTCTTCGAGCACAGCGCGGGCGCGCGGCTCTTTCAAATACGTCAGGCGCCACTGGAGCGGATCAGCGCCGGCGGCGGCGGCCAGTTCGTCAAAAAAAGCTTCGTTGGCAAAGGTATTTTGCATGCGACCTGGCGTGCGCAAATGAGACGTGCGAAATGCCGTGTCAGCCAGCCGATGGACCTCGGTCTGCATGTTCGGAAACTGGTACAGCACGTCGGCATTTTTCTGCAAGTTGCCGGTGTAGTGGCCGTTGCGCTTAACGCCCGACAGCACCGCCGCCAGCAGCGGAAATTCTTCCAACGTGCCATTGGCTTGAGCCAGAAAAAACTCCGAACGCCAAGCCACCGGCAGGTTCGCAGCGTCAAGACCGCCTTCCATGTCGACCAAGGTTGGCGGACTTTTCGGGTCCCAACCGTGTTCGTCGGCGCGCATCCACTGCACGCGTACGGGGGCACCCACCAGTTGCGACACCAGCGCCGCGTCACCTGAACAATCTTCATGACCGTTACGGCCGTAACAACCAGCGCCATCGACATAAATCATGCGGATGCTGGCCTTCGGAATGTCGAGCACGGTGGCCAGTTCGGCTTGCAGCGAATGCGTCGCTTGCGAAGCCGACCAGACCGTGCAGGCACCGTCCTTGAAGTCAGCCACAGCGCACGACGGGCCCATTGATCCGTGGGTGTGCGGTGCGAAATCGTAAGTCGCCTTGATGCGTTTGGCCGAACCAGCCAATGCGGTCATGGCGTCGCCGGTCTTGATCACGGCTTCATTCTTGGCAACCGGCAACTTGCGCCAGTAGTCGTAAAGCTGCGCTTGCACCGGCATGCTGTTGGGCGTGTCCCAAGTGGTCTTGAGCGCACGCGCCGCTTTGACGGCAGCCCATTCGGTTTTGCAGACCACCGCCAAAAAGTCTTGCTTGCGCACGACCTTGACAAAGCCGCTGACCTTGCGGGCAGCCGTGTCGTCAACGCTGAGCAACTTGCCACCCAAGCCGGTCGGCCGGATCATGCGTGCGTGCAACATGCCAGGCAGCTTGAAGTCTTGCACGTACACAAACTTGCCGTTCAACTTGTCCGGAATATCAACGCGGGCAATCGACTGGCCGACGATGGTGTGATCGGCATAGGCTTTGAGCGGCGCTTTCGGGTCGAGCTTGACATTCATCGGCTTGCCATCCACCAGCGCCGCGTAGCTGATGTTTTTATCGCCTGTGCGTGTTGAGATCACGCCATCTGCCACGCGCAGATCTGCCACATTGACTTGCAAGCGTGTCGCCGCAGAAGCCAGCAGCGCCTGACGCGCGCTGGCCGAAGCTTGGCGCAGGGTGCGACCACCGTTTTGCAAAGTCAGACTGCCAGCAGACTGACCTTGGTCGAGCGTGGTCAAGGTGTCGCCCATGATCATGTCGATCTGCGTGAAGTTGACGTCCAGCTCTTCAGCCACCATCTGCATGAGCGCGGTGCGAGCGCCGGTGCCCAAATCAACCTTGCCTGAATAAACCGTGACGCGGCCATCGGCAGCGATGCCGAGCCAGGCGTCGACTTGGTCACGCACCATGCTCTTGGCGGGCGCTGAGCCCTGCGCATGGCTCAGCGTGGCGCCAGCGAACGAGAAAGAAACCACAAGGCCACTGCCGACCTGGAGAAATTGACGACGTTGCATGGCTCAAGCTCCTTTCACAGCAGAGACGGCAGTGACGGCCGCCGGGGTCATGGCCTCGGATGCGCGTTTAACCGCTTTGACGATGCGCGTGTGGGTGCCGCAGCGGCACAGATTGGCTGCCAGCGCGTCTTGAATCTGCACCTCACTCGGGCGCGGGTTCTTGGCCAAGAAAGCCACTGACTGCATGACCATGCCGTTGATGCAATAGCCGCACTGCACGGCCTGCTCGTCGATGAACGCTTGCTGTACCGGATGTGGTTTGTCTGGTGTGCCCAGCCCTTCCAAGGTCACGATCTTGCCGCCCTTGAGGCTGGCGACCGGCGTGATGCAACTGCGCACCGCCTGACCGTTGATGAGCACCGTGCAAGCGCCGCACTGGCCCAAGCCGCAACCGTATTTAGGGCCTTGCAGGGCCAGGTTGTCGCGCAGCACATACAGCAGTGGCGTGTCGCTGTCGGCTTCAGCCGTGACCGACTTGCCATTCACATTCAGCTGGTATTTCATCTCGTCTTGTCCTTATTGTTGGCATGCTAACTAATGCCAATCATTCTGGCATTGACCATGGCTTGCTCACCCTAGGAAAAACACGTAGGGAGGGCCT
>JBEDKR010000224.1:0-4223 GCA_041172005.1 Pseudomonadota bacterium | reverse complement strand
GACATGGAAGGCCGGCCTGAGGTGAAGCAGCAGATCAGGCGCCGTCAGCGTGAAATGGCCAACGGCCGGATGATGCAAAAGGTCAAAGACGCTGACGTCGTGATCACCAACCCCGAACACTTTGCGATTGCACTGTCTTACGACCCGACCGCCGATGGCGCACCGATCTTGCTGGCCAAAGGTGCTGACCACATGGCGGCGCTGATTCGCGAAGAAGCCAAAAAACATGGTGTTGAGATGTTTGCATCACCGCAGTTGGCGCGTGCGCTGTACTTCACCACCGACGTTGACAAGCCGATCCCTGAAGCGCTTTACCATGCGGTCGCGCCGGTCATTGCCTATGTCTTTAGTTTGGCGCAAGTGCGGCCCGGCGTTGAACCGATGGCCAGACCGCAGCCCAAAATCCCACCGTCGATGCGCTTCAACGCCAAGGGTGAACTTGAAACGCCTGTGGAGCGCAAAGCATGAGTGAATTAACGGCGAGCCTGACGGCTGGTGAGGTGGGCGTGGAGCCGCTTTTTTTTCGGGCGGCTGATCGCTTCCGCCTTGAAGGCTGTGTGGCTGGCTTGGTTCGCGACGGGCGCAGCTTGGCCTTGTCCAGCAACCGCGAGGCCGCGCTTGACCACTACAGCCGATTGCTGATTTCGCGCTTGCGGGAAAGCTCACCGCAGAGTCCATTAGAGGTTTATTTTCCGGCCGACACATCGGCCATGCTGACGCGTTTCAATGACGTGCTAGCGGCACAGTCGGTTCAACAAGCCATGCAGATGCCTGGCCTTGACTCGCCTCCGCGTATTTGGATCGTGCATGACGCTGGCGCGCTGGCCGACCACGAAGTCAAATTGTTGGCGCGTCTGGTGCAAAACTTTCCGGGCGCGAACATTCGCATCGTTTTATTGCTGGGCACCAGCACCCAAAGCCGCAAGGTGTTTGACTCGTTTGATCGGCGCATGTTGCGCTGGGACATTGAGGCGCCAACGCCTGAGCAAGCCGAGGTCATGTTGCAGCAAGGTCGTGAAGACGGCTGTGAAGGGGCCGTCAAAACATTGCTGAAAAAACTCGAAGCGCCGCTGCATGGAGCTGCCGTCATGGCGGACCCTGCGGGCATCGACCCCCTGGGTTTTCAGTCACCGCTGTCTCAGGCACCAGCCTCTACCGCGGTCTTCACTTTCTCTGGTGGTGCCGACAAGGGCCGCGACAAAGACAAACCCCGACTGCCTAGCGGTAAGGCTCGCGATGCTCGAGACGTCAGTGCGAGCCGCGCCCGGCCAGCGGTGTGGCGCTGGGTCTTGTCGATTCTTGTGCTGAGCGGTATTTCGGTAGGTGTGACCGCTTGGTTGCACCCGACCGTTTTCAGCATCAACCGCGCCGATCTGGCGCAGCGCTGGGCCAAACTCAGCGCCATTGCAAGCCCGCCAGTCTCGCCCGCAACGACAGCTGCCGTGCCGCCGCCGGTTGCCGTTGAACCCCCTGCACCTGACGTTCCAGACGTTCCGCCAGCGCCGCTGGTGGTTCTCGCCGCCGCTGTAGCCACGCCCGCACCGCCAGTCGCCGGCATCATCGAACTCGCCGCCGAGGCCTTGGCTGAGCAAGCTTGGGTCAATGCCATGCCTGCCAACGCCTTTGTCGTGCAGTACGCCGCCATGCCGACTTTTCAGGCCGCCGCAGATTGGAAAAAAGGCATTCCGGCATTGAGTCAGGCCCGTATCGTTGCCGTCTACCGGCCTCGGCAAACCCTGGCCTATTTTGTGGTGGTCACGGGTCCGTTCACGACGCGCGTGCTGGCCACGGAGTCCGGCAGCGCGCGCGGCAAGCCGGGCGGTGCGTGGGTGCGTACGGCACGTTCGCTGCGCGATCAATTCAATTCAGAGCCGGTTGCTGCCGGCCCGCTTCAGGAGTCCCCGCGATGAGCGAACCCGATCTGATCAGAAACAACAGTCCGCACCAAGTGACCCTCGCAGAAGGGACCAATGTGGCCGTCGGCAAGAAGGCCGATGGGGCTGAGACTTCCGTGCGAAAAGTGTTGGCCGAGGAGGAGGGAATCGTCATTGAGCATTCGCTGCAAGACGATTTCGTGGCCTTGCCTGAGGCGGTTTTGGACACATCCGAGGTGGTGCAGCCGACCTTTGATAGGACGCTCAAAGAAGCGATGGCGCTGGTACCCGCCAGCGTTGCCAAGAGTGATCACATGGCCTTGGTGCCAGAGGCCTTGCCGGTGCCGTCAGCCGTGGTTTTTGTGCCAGAGGCACCCCTTGCCGCGAGCCTGGCCCAAGGGCCCGTGATGGCGTCACCTCAGGCGGATCACGTTGTTGACTTTGCACCTGCTGCGCCAGAACCAATCCGTCAGCCCAGCCCGCCGGAGGCCATCCGCATGGACTCAGCCGATACAGAATCACCTGCGCTGTCTGAAGCCTTGGAAACGATGCTGCAAATGAATTTCCCTGCGCGCGTGATCAATCTGAAAATCGAGAATGACAAGGTCCGCACCAAACTCGATAGTTTGCAATCTTCGATTCGCAACTGATGCACGCCAACACCGACATTGAATGGCTCAAGCCTTGGAGAGACCTATGACAACCACAACCCATTCCCCGACCGCCGCGCTTGCAGAACCGGTGGATTCGCAAGCGGCGGCAGATGCCGCCGCGCTCGGTAATGATGCTGAACTGACCGATATGCGGCTGGTGATCATGGACTCCGCAGAGCTGGCCACGCGTGCTGCGGGTTTGGCGGCTGAGGCCGGTGTTCAGCTGCGTTCGGTGGCCAAAGATTTGCAGGGAGCGACACACTCACAACGCAAATTTTCAATCATCTTGCTGGTCGTTTGCGGTTCCCTGATGTTGGTCGCTGGTGGGGTTTTTGCGGCCTTGGCTTGGCGGCTGCAAGCCCGCGTGAATCAACTCGACGAGATGGTGTTGGCGGTTGGCAAGCGCGTGGTCGGTATGGACGCGTCGATGGAATCCGTCGGCGCCGTCCAAGACGCACTGCAAGCCTTGCTGGCCAAGCAAGAAGCGATTGCCGCCTTGCAAGTGAAGATAGACGGGCGTCTGGATGAAGCCATCAAAACTACCCAAGGTATGCCAGAGCTGACTGCCAAGCAAGTGGACCTCAAAACGCAGGCCATGAGCCAGCAAGTCACCGCCATGGATGGTCGACTGAAAGCCCAAGCCGGTGCTTTGACAACCTTGTCGAATCAGATGAAGGGCCTGCAAGGCGCTTTGGGTGACAGCGGTGCGGTGCGTCGGGAGCTAGAAGCGCAGGCGCGTCAACAGCGTGAGCGCCAGAACGCCGATGCAGCCGCCAGTTCAGCCGCTGCCGCCGCCGTGCGCAACCGCGAACGCATGCTGCAATACCCGCGCGCACAAACACCCGACAAGCCCTGAGTGGGCTCAAGAGGTGATGGTTTCGCCACCTGCGACGTTTGGGCGCAGCGCGTACTTGTGAATTTTCTCGATCAAGGTCGTGCGCTGCAAGCTGAGCAGTCGGGCGGTTTGCGAGACATTGCCGTCGGTGCGCGACAGTGCCTGCGAAATCAAGTCGCGCTCAATCTCTGCCAGTCGGTCTTTCAGTGACACGCCACCGGCTGGCAAGGTTGGCATGCCGCCTTGGGCCAGCAGGATGATGTCTTCGATCTGGTCTTCGTTGTCAGCCTCAGCCGTGGTGTCCGTGTTGGCTTTGACCATGGCGTGATGGGCTTGCACCACCGCCGTTTGCAAGTCCGTGGCGACGGGTTCGGGACAGCGTTCCGCTTGCATCGCCGCCAAGCCGCGCGGCAGCAGACTTGGCGTGACGGTTCTGAGTGCCAGTACCTGGCTTTCAAAAAGCGTACTGAAGCGGTCGACCAGATTGGACAACTCACGCACATTGCCGGGCCAGTGGTAGTCTTTCAGAGCCTGCAAAAAGTCTTCGGTGAAGGTCACGGCCGCGCGCCCAGGCATGGCAAAGCGGGTCGCGAAATAGCGAAGCAATTCAGGCACGTCTTCAGCCCGGTCGCGCAGCGGTGAGGTGTGCAGTGGCAGCACATTCAAGCGGTAATACAGATCTTCCCGAAAGCGACCCGCTTGCATCTCGGTTTCCAAGTCGCGGTGGGTCGCAGCCACCACCCGAACATTGACCTGCACCGGGCGCAGGCCGCCCACAGGGTCAATCGTGCGTTCTTGCAGCACGCGCAGCAGCTTGACCTGCATGCCGAGTGACAGGTCGCCAATCTCGTCAAGAAAAAT
>JBEDKR010000223.1:0-4232 GCA_041172005.1 Pseudomonadota bacterium | reverse complement strand
CGCGTTCGTCAAAATCGGGCAGCGCACTGCGCTGGGCGAACTTGTTCCACGGGCAGACCAGCTGGCAGTCGTCACAGCCGTAAATGCGATTCCCAATCAAGGCGCGCAGCTCCAGCGGAATCGATCCCGCATGCTCAATCGTCAGGTAAGAAATGCAGCGCCGCGCGTCCAGCCGATGCGGCGCCACGATAGCCTGCGTCGGGCAGACGTCGATGCAGGCGCTGCAACTGCCGCAATGCGCCCTCACGGGCTCACTGGTTGGCAGAGCCATGTCCACATAGATTTCACCGAGGAAAAACATCGACCCGGCTTCACGATTGAGTAACAGTGTGTGCTTGCCACGCCAGCCCTGCCCGCTGCGCGCAGCCAGCTCAGCCTCCAGCACCGGGGCCGAGTCGGTGAAGGCCCGATGACCGAGTTGCCCCACGCGCTCAGCGATCCGCTCACCGAGTTTTTGCAGACGCGCGCGCATCACCTTGTGGTAGTCCCGCCCTCTGGCGTAGACCGAAATCACGGCTTCGCCGGGGTGTTCCAGCCGCGCCAGTTCACGCGCTTGCCAGTCAACAGAATCAGCGGCGGGTTCAATTGAATTTGCCCTCGGCAAATAGTCCATGCGCGCCGTGATCACGCTGACCGTACCGGGAATCAACTCCGCCGGTCGCGCCCTTTTCAGACCGTGCGCGGCCATGTAATGCATGTCCCCATGAAATCCGGCCGCCAGCCAAGCTGATAATCCAGCTTCGGCAGTCGACAAATCAACACCCGCCACGCCAATTTGCGAGAATCCAAGCTCGCGCGCCCACATTTGAATTTGAGAAACGAATTGATGGCTATTGAGGTTCACCCCGCTATTGTAAAAAGTCTGCTCTGGTCTAGCGAAGACCACACGCGGGCGTTTGCTGAAGCACTGGCCAAACAAGTCCAACGTGCCGGGCCTGAACTGAATGCATCGATTCAACTGCGCGGCGATCTCGGCGCCGGCAAAACCACTTTCGTGCGTTATCTACTCAAAGCACTCGGCGTTGAAGGCCGCATCAAAAGCCCGACCTACGCCGTGGTCGAGCCTTACACCGTCAGCGACCGTAACGCTCAGCTACTGCACATCTGGCATTTCGATTTTTACCGCTTCAATGATCCCGACGAATGGGAAGAAGCCGGCTTTCGCGAGATCTTTGCCAGCCCCGGCCTGAAGCTGGTCGAGTGGCCCGACAAAGCCGGCCCGAACTTGCCCGCCGCTGACGTGTCTCTGGCCATTGAACTGACCGACGCCGATGAACGCCGCGTCAGCGTACAAGCCCTGACACCGGTTGGTGCCCGGCTGATTAACGCATGAAGATCGGGTTGCCACCGAGTCGCCGTGACGTTCTGCAGTTTGGCAGCTTGGTGTTGCTGTTGGGCGTGCAACAAATAGCCCGTGGCGCCGACATTGTGGCGGTGCGCATGTGGCCCTCCAAAGATTACACGCGCGTCACCATCGAGTCAGACCGCGAGATCAAAGCGCGGCAGTTTTTGCTGGCCGACCCACCCCGCGTGGCGATTGACATTGAGGGCATTCAGCTGCTGCCGGCGCTGCGCGAGTTGATCGCCAAAGTCAGGCCCGAAGACCCCAACGTCGCCGGCATTCGCGTCGGCCAAAACGCGCCCGGCGTGGTGCGCTTGGTGATCGACCTCAAGCAAGCGGTGAAGCCGCAGGTGTTCACGCTCTCACCGATTGATCCGTACCAACACCGCCTGGTGTTTGACCTGTACCCACTGAAAATTCTGGACCCGCTGGAAGCCCTGATCGCCGAGCGGCTGAAAGAAGTTCAAGCCGCCGTCGCTGAAGCGCACGTCGCGCAAGCCGATCCCCTAGGGGACTTGATCGCCGGTCATGGCCGCGGCGCCGAAGCCGCCAAAAAAAGCGCACCACCCAGCACCACCAAAGACAAGGTCGAACGGCTGGTCATCGTTGCCCTTGACCCCGGACACGGCGGCGAAGACCCGGGTGCCATCGGGCCAGGTGGCACTTATGAAAAAGACGTGGTGCTGCAAATCGCCTTGCAGTTGCAAGAGCGCATCAACAAGCAACCCAATATGCGGGCCTACATGACCCGCGACGCTGACTTTTTTGTGCCGCTCAATGTGCGCGTGCAAAAAGCCCAGCGGGTCCAAGCTGACCTCTTCATCAGCATCCACGCTGATGCGTTTTTCACGCCCAGGCCGCAAGGCGCCAGCGTCTTTGTGCTGAGCGACCGCGGTGCCACCAGCAGTTCAGCGCGCTGGCTCGCCAACAAAGAAAACGCGGCAGACTTGGTCGGCGGCGTCAACCTCAAAGCCAAAGATGCCAGCGTACTGAAAGCCATGCTGGACATGAGCACGACAGCACAAATCAGCGACAGCCTCAAGCTCGGCGGCGCCATGCTCGGCGAGATGGGCAACGTCGGCAGACTGCACAAACCGCGCGTCGAGCAAGCCAACTTTGCCGTGCTCAAGGCGCACGACATTCCCAGCGTGCTGGTCGAGACCGCCTTTATCAGCAACCCCGATGAAGAAGCGCGCCTGCGCAACCCCGCGTATCAGGCGCAATTGTCAGATGCCCTGATGCGCGGCATCTTGACTTACTTCGCTAAAAACCCACCGCTGGCGCGCAATCGGGCGCTGTAGTTACCGCAGCTGTTGAGCCTCGCGAAGACGATGTGTAAGCGTGCACAACGCCGATGGCGTCTGCACGCGCCAACCTGACGGCCAGGTCACGGCACAAAGAAATAATCGTTTTAAAGCACATGTAATTTTTAATGGTTATCTTTATAACTATATATTACAAATGTATTGCTATCCTTCGTAAAAGACACACAATGCCACGAGGAATTTAATACTATCCGCCAATCGACAACCAACAAAGGATCAACCATGAACTCGTCACGCTTTGCGCTCAGCAAAATCTCCTCTGCAGCTTTGATTCTGGCCAGCGTCGCGCTGACCGGCTGCTCCTCTAACGGCACGCTGCGCGTTGCTGGTCCGGATCTGCCTGACCCGCCAGTCCTCGTGCAATCGGTAATCGGTACGGTCGCCTCAAACACAGGCGCGAAGACAAGCAGTGTGGGCGGTGTCGTCAGTGCAGTGGGTTCCTCCATCGCCACCACAGAGATGGCCGGCATCGACAACGGTGTCATGATCGGAACCGGTGCTGCCGTGCAGCAGGTCGGCAACGCGGTTGACATTTTGGGCACAGGCACCGGCAACAGCTTCGGGGAAATTGGCCGAGAAGAAGCAAATCAAACGGGCCAGGAAGAAGCCGATATCTTGGCCATCAAAATGGCAAGCGGCCCGCTGATCGCGACACAAGTTGGCGGTGCAGTCTCCAGCGTGGGCGACGCGGTTGCTGCCGTTGACAACGGCCAGTTGAACGCGTTGAGCCCAGTCACCGACCCAGCGGGTGCGCTGCTGAACGAAACCGGCGCAGGTATCGCCAGTTTGAGCGGCAACATGACCGAAGCCATGGACAACGCTGTCGTGCAACAAGTCACCAGCAGCGGCAGCGCCATGATCCACATGGTTGCTATTGACGTTGAAGACACAACCCAAAACCTGGGCGACTCGACCGGTCTTGGCGTGACGGCCAAGAACCTGCTGAGCGATGTTGGCTTAGCCGTCAAAAGCATCGGCGACGACATCACAAGCAACTCTAGCTCCCCGCTGGTGTCAAGCGCGGGTGGCGTGGTCACCGCAGCCGGCACCTTGGTAGCCAGTTTGGGTGGGCTGGTAACGTCCCCAACATCAGACAATTCCTCGCCATCGACCTTTGGCAATGCGATCAACAGCCTGACCAGCGTAGCTGCACCGGGCCTTGCGACTAGCAGCCCACTGGCGGCGTTGTCCTCACAACCGGCCCTTAGCAATCTACTCGGAAGTTTGCCAAGCACACCCGCCCAAGGCACGACGCCAGCACCCATCAGCGGCGCGCTGGCCCCGGTAACGACGCCCTTCGGCGGCGTGCTAGGCGGCTTGCCTGCCGGCCTGAATCAATAAGCATCCACGCCATTGCACTCTAATGACCGGCATTCGCCGGTTTCTCTGGCCGCCTGTTACAGCTGGGACAACTAAGGCTTAAAGGCTAAAACTGCCCAAGACATACAGCCTCACACCTAACTCAAATACAAATAATTACATTTAAACCAATCAAGTGAATTCAAAGGGCCTCAGAAATTTCCTAGTGGTTTGTCAAACTTTCCCTAGAGAAATCTTCTTTCAAA
>JBEDKR010000222.1:0-4259 GCA_041172005.1 Pseudomonadota bacterium | reverse complement strand
GTCGTTGCGCTCGACCGAAAGACCGAGCACCAGCGTCAGCAAACCGCCATAAATAAACACCCAAGTGAGCTGTTGCAGCCGTTTCAGGTTGTGAAGCGTTGTCATTCAAAGTACCTCAAAAATAGCCGCGGCACCCATGCCGCCGCCAATGCACATGGTGACACAAACCAACTTGGCACCACGCCGTTTGCCCTCGATCAGTCCATGTCCTGTCAGTCGTTGGCCGGTCACGCCGTAAGGATGACCGACGGCAATCGCGCCGCCGTTGACATTCAGGCGGTCCATCGGAATGCCCAGTGTGTCGGCGCAATACAGCACCTGTACAGCAAAGGCTTCGTTGAGCTCCCACAAGTCAATGTCACTGACTTTGAGCCCCAACTTTGACAGTACTTTAGGAACAGCCAACACCGGACCGATGCCCATTTCTTCGGGCTCGCAACCCGCCACCGCAAAACCTAGGAATCGCCCAAGCGGTTTGAGTCCTTTGCGCTCGGCCACGGCTTCATGCATCACCACGACAGCACCGGCACCGTCTGAAAACTGGCTGGCATTGCCGGCACTCACGACACCTCCTGCCATGGCTGATTTGAGTCCGCTGATGCCTGCTTGGGTCGTGCCGGGGCGAATCCCTTCATCTTGGCTGACGGTCACTTTTTTGGTGATCAGACCCATCACGGGATTGAGCACGCCAGCGACCACCGTGATCGGCGCGATCTCGGCGTCAAACAGCCCTGCGGCTTGCGCGGCTGCGGCTCTTTGCTGGCTGCGGGCCCCGTACTCGTCCATGCGCTCGCGCGAGATGCCGTAGCGCTTGGCCACCAGCTCAGCAGTTTGCAGCATGTTCCAGTAAATCTCGGGTTTGTTTTTGCTCAGCCAACTGTCTTTCAACATGTGGGTGTTCATCTCTTGCTGCACGCAAGAAATGCTCTCGACCCCACCGGCGACAAAAATATCGGCCTCACCCGCGATCACGCGCTGGGCGGCCAGCGTAATCGACTGCAGGCCAGACGAGCAAAAGCGGTTCACCGTCATGCCCGAGACGCTGACTGGGCAACCAGCGCGCAAGGCGATCTGCCTAGCGATGTTGGCGCCAGTGGCACCTTCGGGCGCAGCGCAACCGATGATCACGTCCTCGACTTCAGCCGGCTCGACACCGGCTCGTTGCAAGGCGTGTTCGACGACATGGCCGCCTAAGGTGGCGCCATGTGTCATGTTGAAAGAGCCCTTCCAGCTTTTGGCCAGAGGGGTGCGGGCAGTGGAAACAATCACAGCTGATGACATGGAATACTCCGAATTCTGTGAAAGGGTTCAGTTAAAGGTCTTGCCTTCAGCGACGAGTTTGGCCAGCAGTGGCGCAGGCTGCCAGAACTTAGCGTCATCCAACGGGTTCAATGCAAAGCGCTGCATGCTTTGCATCACGTTGAAAAGCCCAACTTGATCGGCGTACAGCATGGGGCCACCCCGATGCGCCGGGAAACCATAACCAAACACATAGGCAATATCGATGTCGCTGGCTTTGGCGGCAATGCCCTCCTCCAGAATGTGCGCGGCCTCATTGACCAAGCTGAAGACCAGACGCTGCACAATTTCTTCGTCAGAGATCTTGCGCGGCGTGATGCCAAGCGACTTGCTGTGTGCTGCCACCATGGCAACCACGTCGGCGTTCGGAATCGCGTCGCGTTTGCCGGGTAGGTAGTCGTACCAGCCGGCGCCAGTTTTTTGACCAAAACGGCCTTGCTCGCAGAGCAAATCTGCCGTCTTGCTGTATTTCATCTCGGGCTTTTCGCTGTAGCGGCGCTTGCGGATGGCCCAGCTGATGTCGTTGCCGGCCAAGTCACTCATGCGAAATGGCCCCATGGCAAAACCAAACTTCTCTGCGGCCTTGTCGATCTGCGCCGGCGTGCAACCCTCGTCCAATAAAAAGCCCGCTTGACGGCCGTATTGTTCGATCATCCGGTTGCCGATGAAGCCATCACAAACGCCCGACACCACCGCCGTTTTGCGAATTTTCTTGGCGACAGACATGACAGTCGCCATGACGTCTTTGGCGGTCTTGTCTGCGCGCACCACTTCCAACAACTTCATCACATTGGCGGGGCTGAAAAAGTGCAGCCCGACCACGTCTTGCGACCGCTGGGTGAAGCTGGCAATTTTGTTGACATCCAGCGTCGAGGTGTTGGTCGCCAAAATTGCGCCCGGCTTCATCACCCGGTCCAGTTCCTTGAAGACTGTTGCTTTCACGTCCATCTCTTCAAAAACGGCTTCAATGACCATGTCCGAGGCGCTCAAGTCGTCATAGTTCAGCGTGCTGCTCAGCAGACTCATGCGCTGCTCGTACTTGTCTTGTTTGAGTTTGCCTTTGTTGACCTGTGCCTCGTAGTTTTTACGGATGGTGGCGATGCCGCGGTCAAGCGCGTCTTGCTTCATCTCCAACAATTTGACCGGCAGGCCCGCGTTCAAAAAGTTCATGGCAATGCCGCCGCCCATGGTGCCGGCGCCAATCACGGCGATTGATTTGACATTGCGCAGCGGTGTGTCAGACGGCACATCGGCGATCTTCGACGCCGCACGCTCGGCCACGAACAGATGCCGCAGCGCCCGGCTTTCGGGCGACAGCATCAGGTTGACGAAGAGCTCACGTTCCACCAGCACACCGTCCTCAAAACGTGTCTGCGTCGCCGCCTGCACAGCATCGACACATTTCAGCGGCGCCGGGAAATGCTTGGCTTTGGCCTTGACCATGTTGCGTACAAACTGAAAGTAGCCGTCGCCTTGCGGATGTTTGCAGGGCAAGTCGCGCACCAGCGGCAAGGGACGGGCATCCGCCACTTCTGCGGCCAAGGCGAGAGCTTCTGCCGCCAGTGTCTCCGCAGATTCACTGATTTTGTCAAACAGCTTTTGGCCTGGCAACATGGCCAGCATCTCGCTTTTGATGGCCTCGCCGCTGACGATCATGTTCAGTGCGGGCTCCACACCCAGTGCCCGCGGCAAGCGTTGCGTACCGCCTGCACCCGGCAACAAACCGAGCTTGACTTCGGGCAGCGCCACGCTGCAGCCAGGCGCTGCAATACGGTAGTGGCAGCCCAGCGCTAATTCAAGACCGCCGCCCATGCAGACCGAATGAATAGCAGCCACCACCGGTTTGCTCGAGTATTCAACCGCCAAGATCACGCTGCGTAAATTCGGTTCGACTGCGGCCTTGTCAGTGCCAAATTCTTTGATATCGGCACCGCCACAAAAAGCCTTGCCAGCGCCGGTGATGACGATCGCCTTGACGGCGCTATTGGCTTGCGCTTGCTGCAAACCATCGGTGATGGCGCGGCGCGTAGCCATGCCCAAACCATTGACGGGCGGGTTGTCCAGTGTGATGACCGCCACGTTGTCGTGAACTGTGTAGTGCGCTGTCATAGCAATTTCTTTCGTGTGATGTCTAGAGAAGTTCAGTCGTTTATTTCATTGTACGAATGCACTTTCACGGTGCTCAGCTCATACCAAAATCAATGCGGCAGCTTGTAATCCTTGAGCACTTCCCGCAGCCTAGTTTTGAGCATCTTGCCAGTGGCACCCATCGGGATCGCGTCGACAAACACCACATCGTCGGGTATTTGCCACTTGGCTGTTTTGCCTTCATAAAAGCGCAGCAATTCTTCGCGAGTGACCTCGGCCCCCGGTTTTTTAACCACCGCAATGATCGGTCGTTCGTCCCACTTGGGGTGCGCGACGCCAATGCAGGCGGCCATGGCCACGGCCGGGTGCGCCACGGCAATGTTTTCAATGTCGATAGAGCTGATCCACTCGCCGCCCGACTTGATCACGTCCTTGCTGCGGTCGGTGATTTGCATGTAGCCGTCGGCGTCAATCGTGGCAACGTCGCCAGTTGGGAACCAGCCGTCAACCAGCGGTGATGCGCCCTCCACTTTGTCGCTTTTGTAATAGTCGCGTACAACCCACGGCCCTTTGACCAGCAGGTCGCCATAGGTTTTGCCGTCCCATGGCAGTTCCGCGCCATGGTCATCGACAATTTTCATGTCGACGCCAAAAATGGCTCGCCCTTGTTTCAGGCGAATCTTCATTTTCTCTTCCGGTGGCAAGCCTTGGTGTTTGTTCTTTAAATTGCACAGCGTTCCCAGCGGGCTCATCTCGGTCATGCCCCAAGCGTGCAGCACCTCCACGCCGTAGTCGTCATTGAAGGCGGTGATCATGGCTGGTGGGCATGCCGACCCGCCAATCACCGTGCGCTTCAAGCTGGAGAAATGCAG
>JBEDKR010000221.1:0-4277 GCA_041172005.1 Pseudomonadota bacterium | reverse complement strand
TTGCAGGATGGCTCTTGTGCGTCATGTTGGGCTAAAAATCTTAGACATCGTTAGGAAATGACCAAATTAATCTGTAGCTTGAGAATTCACAAGAGCGCTTTATCCTCAAAGAATGGTTCAAAAAGACTAGGAAGTAACAATCCAGTAATTCAGTTTAAAAACCATTGCAAAAACGTTAATGGTGGTTTATAAATTCGTCTGAAGCTTGTGAGCGTTGCGCTGAAATGTATTGTTTGGCCAGACTGCTTGGGACTGCTCAAGACTACTCATAAAGAAAGTTTCAAATGCACCATTATTTGGAGCCGGACTTGAAGTTGCGCTTGGAAGCGCAACAACGTTTGCCGCATAAAAATCTGTGGGGCGTCCCCGCCGGCGACATGGACCAGCGCCGTCTCGTCCATGAATTACAAGTGCATCAAATTGAGCTGGAGATTCAAAATGAAGAGCTCACGCAGACGCTGACTGAGGTCAATAGCCTGCGGGCCAAATACCTCGACCTCTACGACTTCGCACCCGTCGGCTACTTCACGCTCGACACCAAGGGCAACATCGTTGAGCTCAACTTGCGGGCTGCCAAGATGCTCGGCCAAGAGCGCAAACTGCTGGTCGGTCGGCCGTTACGGGAGTTCTTTGACCCGCAAGCGCTGCCTCGCCTAGACGCGTTTTTGACAACTGCCGAATTCAGCCAAGACGAGGTGTTTGCAGAGGCTCTGCAGTCGATGCGCAGCAAATCCATGTTGCTGCCAATGTACGTGAACGCCCAAGCACGTTCGTTTGTCGATGCACAGAGCGGCCAAAAACAAATCCGCCTGGTACTGATGGATGTCACCGCCCTGAAAATCGCCACCGATGATGTGGTTCGAATCATCACCCACAGCGAGAGCTGAACACGCCTTTAATCTTTGCGGGCGCGTTCGTAGATTGGGAGCACACGCGGCAGATTGCGTTCAATGTCGGCAATGCGCGTGTTGCCTGCCGGGTGCGTGCTGAGCCATTGCGGTGGTGCGCCTTGGCTGCTGGCCGCCATCTTTTGCCACAGCGTGATGCCGGCGCGCGGGTCATAGCCGGCACGTGCCGCCAGCTCCAACCCGACCAAATCAGCCTCTGACTCGTCAGACCGGCTGAAGGTCATGTTCAGCAGTTGGACGCCGTAGTTGGTCACCGTGCGGCCCGCATCACCCAAGCCCAACAACTGGGACAACAAGCCCGCACCCATGCTGGTGGCCGCGCTCTTGCCCATGCGCGCGCGCGCATGCTCGCGCAGGGCGTGGGCAATTTCATGGCCCATGATCTGCGCCACCTCGTCATCGGTGAGTTGCAGCTGCTCCAAGATGCCGGTGTAAAAAACGATTTTGCCGCCTGGCATGCAAAACGCATTGATCTGCTTGCTACCGATCAGGTTGACCTCCCACTTCCAAGTCTTGGCACGCGGGTTCCACTCATTGGTGAAAGGAATCAGGCGCTGGGCGATGCGGCGCAAGCGGATCACTTGCTCGTGGTTAGGTCCACCTAGGGCTTTTTTGCTGGCCGCCTGCATCAGAATTTCGGTGTATTGCTTGGCGGACGAGGCTTCAATGTCGTCGGCCGGCACCAGCTGGGCAAAGCCAGAGTTGCCGCCCACATCGACACCTTCGCGCTGCGCCAAGGCGATGCTTGGCAGCGCCAGTGTCGCCACCAGCAAGGCCGACGACCAAGGCAAGCCCCACGTCATCGCCATGTTCGACCGCTCATTCTTTGTTGCATTGTCCGAGTGTTCCATTGTTTGAGTGCCCTTGTCTCTGAACGTCAAGTCACGCCGTATTATTCCCGCATGAGCCAAACCTTGAGTGAGCCGACATCTGCCAACAGCCAGCCCGACCGGCCGAGCTGGGGCCAAACCCTGCGCGTCTACCTTGAGCCGGCCACGCTGCGCATGTTGTTGCTGGGCTTTTCGGCAGGCTTGCCCTTGCTGTTGGTGTTTGGAACGTTGAGTTTTTGGCTGCGCGAAGCCGGCATTGACCGCACCACCATCGGCTACCTGAGCTGGATCGGCCTGGCCTACGGTTTCAAATGGGTCTGGGCGCCGCTGGTCGACCGGCTGCCGATTTTCTTGCTGACGCGCTGGTTGGGCCGGCGCCGCAGTTGGTTGCTGCTGTCGCAAAGCGTCATCATGGCGGCCTTGATCGGGCTGGCCTTCACCGACCCACGCTTGGCGCTGCTGCCGATGGTCTGGTGTGCGCTGGCAGTCGCAGTGGCGTCGGCCACACAAGACATTGCGCTAGATGCTTACCGGATTGAATCTGCCGACGTGCAACGCCAAGCCGCGCTGGCGGCGTCTTACCAAACGGGTTACCGCATCGCCATGATCTGGGCGGGCGCTGGCGTGTTGTGGATCGCCGCACGGGCCGAAGTCGCCGGCGTCACGGGGTACCAACAAGCCGCTTGGCAAACCGCTTATCTGGTGATGGCGGCGTCGATGCTGCTGGGCATGGTCACGGTCTTGTTTTCGCCCGAGCCGGTCGCCATCGTCATGCCGCGCGCACGCAACGCGGCCGAGTGGCTGAAGGGTGCGCTGGTCGAACCCTTCGCTGACTTTTTACGCCGGTACGGCAAACAAGCCGCCTTGATCTTGGCGCTGATTGCGGTCTACCGCATCAGCGACGTGGTAATGGGCATCATGGCGAATCCGTTTTATGTGGACATGGGTTTCAGCAAAGATGAAGTCGCTGCGGTGACCAAAGTTTTTGGCGTCGTCATGACGCTGGTCGGCGCTTTTATGGGTGGGCTGCTGGCCATGCGCTTTGGCGTGATGCGCGTGCTGATGCTGGGCGCGGTGCTCAGCGCTGCCAGCAACCTGCTGTTTGCCTGGCTCGCCACGCGCGGCCATGACGTGACCGCACTGATGCTGGTGATCTCGGCCGACAACCTCGCCAGCGGCATCGCCTCGGCGGCCTTCATCGCCTATTTATCGGGGCTGACCAACGTCAATTATTCGGCCACGCAGTACGCCTTGTTCAGCTCGATGATGCTGCTGTTGCCGAAGTTTCTGGCCGGTTATTCAGGCGCTTTTGTCGATGCCTACGACTACCAAACCTTTTTCATTGGCACAGCGCTGCTCGGCGTGCCGGTGTTGCTGTTGGTCTGGCTGGCGTCCAAGCAAGCTGCGCAGGCCGCGGCCTTGAAGCACTGAGCTTAGATTTACCGCATCTTTACGACGGCTTCAAGCCGCATTGCCGGGGTAGGTTCAAGATGTACCTTTGCTTGGCTGAATGCTTTCATTCACCTGCCAGTTTCACCCTAGATCGAGACCCACGCCCATGACGCAGCAACTCTTGATGATTGAAGATGACAACCGCCTCGCCGCCATGGTCGGCGACTACCTGCGCCAGTCGGGCTACGGCTTCACCCACGCAGCTGATGGCAACAGCGGCTTGGAAGCCCTTGAGACCAGCGAGCCTGACCTTGTCATCCTCGATTTGATGCTGCCCGACATGGACGGTCTTGAAGTCTGCAGGCGCATCAAAAGTCGCAGCGTCAATGGCGACAAAGCCAGCGTGGCAGTGCTGATGCTGACCGCCAAGGGCGACCCGATGGACCGCATCATCGGCCTCGAAATAGGTGCCGACGACTATTTGCCGAAACCCTTTGAGCCGCGCGAATTGCTGGCCCGCATCCGCGCCGTGCTGCGCCGCGGCGCTGAAGCCAGTCCAACCAACAACCACGGCAGCACGCACAAAGTCATGACCTTCGGCTCACTTGAAATTGACCGTGATGCACGTGTGGTGTCGGTCGCCGGTGTGGCTCGCGAACTCACGTCTTATCAATTCGACTTGCTGGTGGCGATGGCCGAGCGCGCTGGCCGCGTGCTCAGCCGCGACCAGATCATGGAAGCCGTGCGCGGCCGTGAACTCGAAGCCTTTGACCGCTCGATTGACGTGCACATGGGTCGCATCCGCAGCGCCATTGAAGCCGACGCGAAAGACCCGAAACGCATCTTGACGGTGCGCGGTGTCGGCTACGTGTTTGCGCGGCAACAAGACTGAGGGACGGCTGATGTGGTCTCGCTTCACCTCGCATTTGTATGTCCGCATCTGGTTGGCCGTGGTTCTGACCGTGGCGGTGCTGACGTTTTCTGTCGGCTGGGCTTGGCGCATGTCGACCGACGTGCAATTGCCGATCCGCGAGATCGTGATTCGCAATGAGGCCGGCCAAGTCATTGGCAGCGCGCAAACCAGTGCCGACCGTCGCCGTGGCCAAGACCTGAATTTTGATGTGGTGACCACCGATGGAAAAACCCT
>JBEDKR010000220.1:0-4288 GCA_041172005.1 Pseudomonadota bacterium | reverse complement strand
AAACCGACGGCCTCGCGCCTCAGTTAATTTATAACACGTCAGTCATAAGTTGTCTGATATGTAGAAAATTATCAAATAATCAGTTCAACCGGTCAAGGGTTTTTAATCAACACAAGGGAAAACCCTAGTAAACAGGCGTCACGTCGCTTCGGGCAACTCGTCCCAACGGGTCGTGAAGCAGCCTGAGCGGTTCTCCGACTTCATGCCCCAGCGCGGGGCTGTACCGCAGACGCCCGTGCGCAAGGTGTTCCGCCCATAAGTCAGGTTCAGCGTGTCGAGCACGGTCATCAATTTGGCTGAGCGAGCACGGGCCGTGGGGTCATCGAAGAGCGTTTCTTGTCTAGCGGCTTGGCTGGACAGCATGGTCAGCATGACGCCGGCTTTTTTGTACTGGTAGCCGGGCTTGTAAATCAGCTCTAAGCCGAAGATCGCTGCGCGCGTGAGCGCCAGTGTGTCGCTGCTCGGGTCCATGAGTGGCACCAACAAGCCGGCGTTGTATTGCGGATCATTGGGCTTGAAGCGGTTGGTCTGCACGAACACCTGAACAGCCGCGGCCACCGAGCCTTGCAGGCGAAGTTTTTCAGCCGCCTTGGCGACATAGCTGGCCACTGCTTCGCGCAACTCTGGCAGCGTGATCACCGGCGTGCCAAAGCTGCGCGAACTCATGATTTGCTGCTTCGGCGGCGCCACATCTTCAAGCTCTAAGCAAGAAACACCGCGCAACTCGTTGCAAGTTCGCTCCATCACCACGCCAAACTGGGCCTGCATGTTTTTGGGCGACTGACGCCGCAAGTCCAGCACGGTGTGCACGCCCATGGCTTGAAGCCGCAGGGCAATGCGCCGACCGACACCCCAGACCTCACCGACGTCGGTTTGCGACATCCACTGCAAACGTTCGGATTTGCTCAGCGCGTGCAGGTCACACACGCCATTGAACTCAGGGTTCTTTTTAGCCAGATGGTTGGCCAGCTTGGCCAAGGTTTTGGTTGGGCCCATGCCGGCGCAAACTGGCAGCCCGGTCCATTGCCGAATGCGCTCACGGATGAGTTGGCCCATGGCCACACCGCCGCCGTAATGCCGCAGCACAGACTCCACGCGCAAGAAGCTTTCGTCGATGCTGTAGACCTCGATGTCGGGGGAAAAGTCACGCAAGATGCTGACCACACGGTTGCTCATGTCGCCATACAGCGTGTAGTTGGACGAGAGCGCCTGAATGCCGTGCTCGGCAGCCAAGTCTTTCATCTTGAACCACGGCGTGCCCATCTTCACGCCTAGGGCCTTGACCTCGCCGCTGCGCGCCACGGCGCAACCGTCGTTGTTGGACAGCACAACCATCGGCACGCCCTCCAGTTTGGGCTGAAAAACCCGCTCACACGAGACGTAAAAATTGTTGACGTCGACCAGCGCAAACTGAGGCGCTACCGTAACGCTGGACACGCTCAGCCTCGGGTCGTCAGGCGACGCACCACGCCAACCACAACGCCCCAGATTTCGAGCTCAGCACCTTCGGCAAAGGTGATGGGCGCGTAGCTCGGGTTCTCTGGCCAAAGCTCGGGTTGGCCTTGCCGGTAGCGCAACCGTTTGATGGTGTATTCGCTGTTCACCACGGCCACCACAACGTCGCCAGACTGTGGCGTGAGCGAACGGTCCACCACCACCTTGTCTTCGTGGTGGATGCCGGCGTTGGTCATGGAATCGCCCTTGACCGTGAACATGAAGGTGGCGGGCTTGTTGCGCACCAAATAGTCGTTGAGGTTCAGCGCTTCTTCGGTGTAGTCGGCGGCGGGTGAGGGAAAGCCAGCTGACAACCGGTGACTGATCAGCCGCAGCTGGGCGGCTGGCAGGCTGGGCGCTAATGGGCACGGAGTTTGGTCGAGAGAGGGTTGAAGGCGGGGCGATGTCATGATGCAAGAACTGTACACCCATACAGTACTCAAAGACCCCACACATGCGCGGTTCATCGCCGGTGAACGCTGAATTGCCGCGGGCTTTCGCGAAGCTTTCTTCAACTGACGGTCATCAGTGAAAACCCTCTAAGAACGTAGAAAATCAAATGTTAGCATGCAAACGATTCACCAAAAAACAACCCTCAACGGAGACAAAAAATGCGTCAAAAATTCGCTTTATTGAGTTCACTGCTGGCCATCGGGCTCAGCCAAGCCATCGCACAAACCGCCCCGCCACCGCCAGCGTGGCAGCAGGGTCGACAAGCCGACATGGCCGACTCCAAACTGGCACCGCACGCCGGCAAGCTGACGGCGACACCCGCGTCCGCTATTCCAGTGCAAGAACTGAAACTTCCCCCAGGCTTTAAGGCCGAAATTTGGTCCACAGGGACACCCGGCAACCGTGCCATGGCACGCGGCGACAGCGGCAAAGTTTATGTCGGCACGCGCGGCATTGGCCGGGTCTACGAGATCACCGACAACGGCACGGAACGCACCAGCCGGGTCGTGGTGGACAAACTCAATCAGCCCGCAGTGGCCATGCACAATGGCGCGCTGTATGTGATGGCGATTGACAAGGTACTGCGCTTTGACAACATCGAGAAAAATCCTAACGTGCAGCCGGTCGACCTGACCGCCAAATTCAACTTGCCACCCGAGCAGCACCATAACTGGAAATACATTCGCTTCGGTCCAGACGGCAAGCTGTATGTCCCGTTTGGCGCACCCTGCAATATTTGCAAGCTCCCGACCGAAGAATATGCACAAATCCGACGCTATGACGCCGACGGCGGCAACATGGAAGTGGTCGCCCGCGGTGTCCGCAACACGCAGGGTTTTGACTGGCACCCCATCACCAAAGAGCTTTGGTTCACCGACCACGGCCGCGACTGGATGGGCGACAACTCTCCAGAAGACGAACTCAACCGTATGCCTAAGGTGGGCCTGAACTTTGGCTTCCCTTACTGCCATGCCAATGGCATTGCCGACCCGGACATCAAGAAAGACAAGCCCTGCGATGGCGTCACGCTGCCCGTGTCGACCATGGGCCCTCATGCGGCCGTCATGGGCCTGCACTTTTACACCGGCAGCATGTTTCCAGCCGAGTACAAAAATGTCGTCATGGTGGCGCGCAAGGGTTCTTGGAACCGCACCCAAAAGAGTGGCTATGACGTGGTGATGATCAATGTGGGCGCCGACGGCAAGAACCCCAAGGTCACGCCTTTCATCACCGGCTTCAAAGACGACAGCAAGGACACCTTCTGGGGACGTCCGACCTATTTGCTGCAAATGCCAGACGGTGCCATGTTGCTGTCTGACGAGCAGTTAGGTGCCATCTACCGCATCTCGTATGCCAAGCCGTAAACAAGACAAATTCCCGCGCTCCCGCAGGGCCCTCGCAGCAGTGGCCCTGCTTTGCTCCCTTGGTTCGGCACAGGCCCAACAGCCTAGTGCGGCCCAGCTGTCGCTGTGCATGGCTTGCCATGGGCCGCAGGGAAATTCACAGACGGCGACCACTCCCTCACTGGCGGGTCAACCGCAGGTTTTTCTCGAGAATCAATTGGTCTTGATACGCGAAGGATTGCGCGACATTGCGGTCATGAAAGGCTTGCTCGACAAGGTCACAGACCCGGAGATCGTGGCACTGGCCACCTATTTTTCTGCGCAAAAGCCGGTTAGGCAAGTCAGCGGAACCGTTGACAGTGTTGTTTACCTGCGTGGTCAGCAAACCGCGCGCACCATGTTGTGCGCGACCTGCCATTTGCCGGACTACAGCGGGCGCCAGCAAATTCCACGACTGGCCGGGCAACAAGAAGATTTCCTGGTCTATTCGATGAAGCAGTTTCGCGACCATGCCGGTCCGGGCCGGGACACCATCATGTCGGCCTCGCTGTTCGGCCTGAAGGACAAGGACCTGACCGATCTGGCTCATTTTTTGAGCCACTTCAAATAAACCGTTTTCCTTGTGTGTCGACTGGACACGTTAGAGTGCCATGACTCTCAGCGCTCGAATGCCTTGATTCGCCAGCAACCATCCAAGCCTCACGCCTGAACGTGGGGCTCTTCTCTTTCTCAAGGACGCCCCCCATGCATTCAATTAGACGCAGCAACCGGAACGTCCGCCTTGGCCAAACCATTGTGGCGGTCGCTGCCAGCACGCTGTGCAATTCGTGGCTCTTCGCGCAGACATTGGATGAAGTGGTGATCTCTGCCACGCGGTCTGAGCAACGCAGCTTTGATGCGCCCGCAGCGATCAGCGTGGTTGACCGCGAGACCATCCAGAACGCCGGGCCGCAGATTAACTTGTCGGAGTCACTCAACCGCGTGCCGGGACTGACGAT
>JBEDKR010000219.1:0-4310 GCA_041172005.1 Pseudomonadota bacterium | reverse complement strand
GTTGCAGCGCCACCAAAATACCAATCACGCCATGCAGCGCGGCCAGCGTGTCGCCAATGCTGACGCCGACGCGCACCGGCACGTGGTCGGGTTCAGCCGTCAAGTGGCGCAGGCCGCCCATAGCCTCGGCCACCACGCCAAAGCCGGGTCGGTCGCGATACGGGCCGGTTTGGCCGTAACCGCTGATGCGCAGCATGATCAGGCCGGGGTTGAGCTGGTGCAAATCGTCGGGCCCGAGACCCCATCCTTCCATGGCACCCGGCCGGAAATTCTCGATCACGACATCGCACTCAGCCGCCAGTGAGCGAACAATGTCTTGCGCCTCGGGCTGCCGCAAGTCGAGCGCGACCGAGCGTTTGTTGCGCGACTGCACCTGCCACCAGACGGAGGTGCCGTCTTTCAGCAAGCGCCATTTGCGCAGCGGATCGCCAACGCCAAGAGTTTCGATCTTGATGACGTCGGCACCAAAATCAGCGAGTGTCTTGGCGGCAAAAGGACCGGCGATCAACTGGCCGAGTTCGAGGACTTTGAGGCCACTCAGGGCAGCTGTGCCGAGGGGGTTGGATGATGAAGGAATAAACATCCGAGGAGTGTGCCCCGAACAGGCTGCCCATGTCTATTGCTTGTTGAGGCGCGGAGCTTTCGCTTTTGGCGAAGCCTTGAAGTGCTCCGGCCCGACGTCAGCCAGGAATCGAACGAAATCCAGAATCCCCGTGTCCGCTTCGCCGGCACGCGTTGCCACCATCATGCTGCGCCGCGCCCAAACATCAGCAAGAGGTCGGCTGACGAGCTTCATGGACTGCATGATGGGCAAGGCCGCCGCTTTGGGCAAGACGGCAATGCCCAGACCGGAGGCCACCAAATGGCAGACGGCGTCGAAGCTGCGTACCTGCATGCGCAGCTTCAAAGGGACGCCGGCAGCTTGAGCCGTTTGCTGCTGCCGCGTCAACATGGCCGCACCGGTGCTCAGGCCGATGTAGTCTTCCACCAAGGTGTCGACAAAATCGATCGGGCTGCGCGCCTTCGCCAAGCAGTGCCGCGCTGGCAGCACTAACACCAACTCGTCATGTGCAAAAAGCTGCATATCGAGGCCCTCTGCGTCGGGCCCGTCAACCCAAATACCGACGTCGGCCCGGCCGTCCCGCAGCGAAGCGACCACCACCTCAGACACCTGTTCCTCCAAGTCAATGCGAACTTGCGGCTTAGCGGCGCTGTAGGTGGCGAGCAGCGGCGGCAAAAACTGGCTGATGGCGGCGGTGCTGGCCCAGAGTCGAATATGCCGCGCTACACCTTGCTGCAAGTCGCTCAGTTCAGCGCTCAGCAAGCCCATTTGCTGTAACAAGACGAGTCCATGTTTGGCAAATATTTTGCCGGCGGGCGTGGCTGTCAAGCCGCGCGCATGGCGCTCAAACAAAGGCCCGCCCAGCGCAGCCTCCAGGTCACGAATGCGCCGGCTCGCTGCGGCCAAAGCCAAATGCGAGTCGCGCGCGGCGGCGGTCAGGCTGCCGGTGCGCGCGCAGGCCACCGCCAGTTGGATCGACACCATGTCGAAGCGGGCTAGGTTGTAGGGATGGGTAGTCACAAAATCTCGGTTTTGGGCATTATCCCTGCGGCCAGCGCCAGTCCTTTCGGGTTCAGCCTGATACCATCTCGGCCACATGTTAGCCAAGGTTTCGGCTTGCTTTTATATTGGCTTCCATCCCCAAATGAGATCTGATGTCCCGCGTTCTTAGTCCTTCAGACCCGACCCCGATCCTCCTAGATCACGTGCGTCTGCAACGCGGTACAACGATTGTCTTTGACGACTTGACGCTGCGATTGAATGAGTCACGCATCGGCTTGATTGGCGACAACGGCGCCGGCAAAAGCAGCCTCTTCAGGCTGATTTGTGGTCTGGATAAACCGCAGTCCGGCAGCGTTTCTGTTTGGGGACACGACGCCCAGAGCAAACCTACCGAACGCGTTGGGCTGGTCGGCATGATGTTCCAAAATCCGGATGACCAGATCATCTTTCCAACCGTTGAGGAAGAACTCGCCTTGAGCCTCAGCCCAAACGGATTGCCCCGCAAAGTCAACTGCCAGCAAGCCAGAGAAGTGCTGACAGCACGCGGCTTGGGGCATTGGGCTGCGCGGGCTATTGGCAGTCTCAGTCAAGGCCAAAGGCAGCACGTTTGCTGGCTCGCACTGATGATCGCGTCACCCAAGTCCGTGCTGCTGGACGAGCCATTCTCAAGCCTGGATTTGCCGGGACGAGCCATGCTCGACATGGAGATTTCAAAAGCCAGCCAGCAAGTCATTGTGTCCACGCATTTGCTCGACCATGTGCGTGGGTTTGAGCGCGTGATCTGGCTAGACAAAGGGCAAGTCCGCGCCGATGGACCCGGCGTAAGCGTTTGCGCTGCTTACGAAGCCGATGTAGCGGCACGTTGCCATTCGCAACACATGAGCATTGACTGAGGGCCTCCGTTTGGGAAGTTTTTACAGTGACCACCGCACTTGGCTGCATGCGGTTTCAGCTCCTCTGAAGTTGCTGTTGTTGGCCGTTTTTGGTACGGCTCTGTACGTCTTCAGCAACGCCGTGGTTTTGCTCGCTTGCACTGCGCTGTGCTTGCTGCTGTTTGCATCACTGGGTCGGGCCACGCTGCCGGCCAGAAAACTGCTGGTCATGGTTGTTGCGGCCGGACTGCTGATCACCGCTTTTCATGCTTACCTGCAACAGCCTTTGCTGGGCGTGGTCAGCGCGCTGCGTTTGCTGAGTGCCTCTTTGCTGGGCATCGCGCTGATGCTGACCACCCGCTCTAACGACTTGCTGGATGTCCTTGAAAATCTGCTTTCGCCGCTGAATCGTTTTGGTGTCAAATCAAGTGCGTTGGCTTTGCAGGTTGCGTTGATGCTTCGCTTCACTGAGCATTTTTTCATTCAGTGGAAACGGCTTGACGACGCGCACCGCGTGCGGACCGGAAAACCGGGCGGTTTTAAACTGCTTGCACCATTGACCATCCGCATGCTGACCTCGGCTCAGCGTGTTGCCGATGCGCTTGAGCTGCGGCTCCCGCCTTGAACCGCCCACCCGGCTTATCCTTTCTTTGAGCACTTCGAAACTTTCAATATGATGACCTCAACTTCTTCTCGCAGCAGCGCCATCGCCTACGTCTCGCTCTTTGCCGCACTTGTGGCCGTCTTCGGTTTGATCCCCAAAATTGACTTGCCCTTGGGCGTGCCCATCACGCTGCAAACACTGGGCGTGATGCTGGCGGGCTGCATGCTCGGCCCCAAAAGAGCGCTGCAAGCATTGCTGCTGTTCTTAGCCGCCGTCGCCGTGGGTTTGCCATTGCTATCGGGTGGCCGTGGTGGCTTGGGCGTGTTCGTCGCGCCCTCCAGCGGCTATCTGATCGGCTTTCCCATTGGCGCTGTGGCTACCGGTTTGCTGATGGCTTATTTGCCCGTCAACTCGCCACGCCGCGCAGCGATCAGCGCGTTCGTTGCATCGGCGATCGGCGGCGTTGTCACCATCCACGTCTGCGGTGTGATGGGCTTGGTCGCGCTGGCCAACCTGAGTTGGACGCAAGCTTTTTGGGGCACCTTGGTCTTTGTGCCGGGCGACTTGATCAAATGCGTTTTGTGCGCCGTCGTGGTTCACTCGGTTGCGCGCGGCTTGCCGGATTGGCGCTTTGGTGGCCGAGCGTTTCAATAAACCAAGCCCGCTGAACGACTTGGTCCACGCACCACTGGTGCACTGGGCCAGCGTGCGCGGTGAAGCCGTGGCCATCAGCGACGGTAGCCGCTGCCTGACGTTTGCCGAGCTGAACGCGGCTGTGCTGCAACGGGCGGCGGCACTGACTCAGGCCCAAGCACCGGCCACGGTTCTGGTGGGCGACAAGGCGACATCTATCCATCAACTGATTGAATTTTTAGCCGTCATTAGCAGCGGTCGTTGTGCGGCCATGGCGGATCCGGATTGGCCTGCTGCCGTGCACGAGACGATGCGCGAGCAGATCAACCAACTGCCGACTGCCCTGATGGAGCTTCATTCAACATCGCCTTTTTATATCGGCTTCACGTCTGGCAGCACAGGCATGCCGAAAGGCTTCAGGCGCCACCACCGTTCTTGGACTGAGAGTTTTCGGGTCTGTGTCGACACCTTCGGACCGGACGCTGCGAGTGGTGTCTTGTCGCCCGGACGTAGCTCACATTCCTTGTTTTTGTTCGGCATGTTGCTGGGCATTTGGACGGGTGCTGGCGTGGTGATTCAAGAACAATTTTCGGCGTCACGCGCCTTGGACACCTTGCGGCAAGGCCATACGCCGTGC
>JBEDKR010000218.1:0-4310 GCA_041172005.1 Pseudomonadota bacterium | reverse complement strand
GGTTGGAGGCGTTCAGGCAGGCCGTGGCCCGCGCTGAAGCCGAATTTTCGCAAGCGGTGGGGGTTGATGTGGCGACCGTCGTGGCGCTCGGCCTGGAAGCCTATGCCGGCGGTTATGAAGGTTAAGGCTATGCTGCCGCTGATATTTGCAAAGATGTCAGCTAGCCACGGCCAGCTTGAGCCTAGAATTTGCAACGGTTCCAAAATAACAAACGGGCACGCTAAACGCTTCGGTTTCGACTGAAGCTGGCGGTTCAAAATGAGGAGACAGCGATGCGTATTTTGATTGCCGAGGACGATCAAGTCTTGGCCGACGGACTGCTGCGCACCTTGCGTGCTTCAGGCGCCGCCACCGATCACGTGGCCAGCGGCTCAGAGTGCGACGCCGCCCTCATGACGAACACCGAGTTCGACCTGCTGATCCTCGACCTCGGTTTGCCGCGCATGCACGGGTTGGAAGTGCTCAAACGCTTGCGCGCCCGAGGCTCCACCATGCCGGTCTTGATCCTCACTGCCGCCGACAGCGTCGAGGAACGCGTGAAGGGTCTGGACTACGGCGCCGACGACTACATGGCCAAACCCTTTTCGCTGCAAGAACTCGAAGCCCGCGTGCGGGCGCTGACGCGTCGCGGCATGGGCGGCGCTACCAGCACCATCAAGCATGGCCCGCTGATTTACGATCAAGGTGGGCGTGTCGCCACGATTGACGGTGCCATGGTCGAACTATCAGCGCGTGAACTGGGCTTGCTCGAAGTCTTGCTGCAACGCGCCGGCCGTCTGGTCAGCAAAGACCAGTTGGTCGAACGCCTTTGCGAATGGGGCGAAGAAGTCAGCAACAACGCGATCGAGGTTTACATCCACCGGCTGCGTAAGAAAATCGAGAAAGGACCGATCCGCATTGCCACTGTGCGCGGCCTGGGCTACTGCCTCGAAAAAATCCCTTGAAGATTTTCCAGCGCGGCAAGCGCAGTCTGTTCGGCGAGATCCTGGACTGGATGCTGACGCCGCTGCTGCTGCTCTGGCCGATCAGCCTCGCGCTGACTTGGCTGGTGGCGCAAAACATCGCCGGCAAACCGTTTGACCGCGCACTCGAATACAACGTGCAAGCGCTGGCCAAACTGGTGGTGGTACGGCAGCAGCAAGTGATCTTTTCCATGCCCGCGCCGGCGCGTGAAATTCTGCGCGCCGACGACAGCGACTTGGTCTACTACCAAGTGCTCGGCTCGCGTGGTGAGTTCCTCAGTGGCGAAGCCGATTTGCCGCTACCGCCCTCAGAAAACAAACCCGTCAATGGCGAGGTCCGGATGCGCGCAGACGTGATGCGCGGCGAAGACGTGCGGGTCGCCTACACCTGGGTCGACATTGATGTGCCCGGCGCCCAGCCGCTACTGGTGCAAGTCGCCGAAACCCTCGAAAAACGCAAAACGCTGGCGACTGAAATTGTCAAAGGCGTGATGGTCCCGCAGTTTGTCACGCTGCCGCTGGCGGTGTTGCTTGTTTGGCTGGCCTTGGTGCGCGGCATCAAGCCGTTGGCGCAACTCGAAAAACGCATCCGTGCACGCAAGCCTGACGACATGAGCCCGCTCGATGAAAGCGCCGTGCCCGAAGAGGTGGCGCCGCTGGTCTCGTCCATCAATGACTTGCTGACCCGACTCAAAGCCTCACTGACCACCCAAAAACGCTTTTTGGCAGACGCCGCACACCAGCTCAAAACACCGCTGGCCGGCTTGCGCATGCAGGCCGATTTAGCGCAACGCGAAACCGATGCGGACGAGCTGAAAAAGTCCTTGAAACAAATCGGCCGCGCCAGCATTCGCGCCACGCACACGGTCAACCAATTGCTGGCGATGGCGCGCGCAGAAACCACCGGACGCAGCTTAGCGCAGCTCCCCGTCGATCTGGCCTACATCGTCTCGGAAGCGATTCAAGACACGTTTCCGCACGCGTTTGAGAAGCAGATCGACCTCGGCTACGAAGGCCCGGAACAAGGCGAGGCGTCAAGCCGAGTCCAAGGCAACGCCACGCTGCTCAAAGAACTGGTGCGCAACCTGCTGGACAACGCCATCAGTTACACACCGGTCAAAGGCCAAGTGACAGCACGCTTGCTGACGGACCGCTTCAGCGGTGTCGTGGTGCTGCTGGTCGAAGACACGGGGCCGGGCATTCCCGAGGCCGAACGTGAGCTGGTGTTCCAGCCCTTTTACCGGGCGCTCGGCACCAACGTCGACGGCACTGGCTTAGGGCTGGCGATTGTGCAAGAAATCGCGCAGCAACATGGCGCGACGATCAGCATCGAGGACGCCGGCCGGACTGGCCAACCCGGCATGCCCGGCACACGCGTCACCGTGCGCTTTGTCGGCATGCTGCAGACCTGAGCTGACGCCTCAGCTCAGGTGCTTGCCGACAATCCCGGCCAGTTCAAACATCGTCACCTGCGGCTTGCCAAACACCGCCAACAGCTTAGCGTCGGCGTTGATGGCGCGCTTGTTGGCCGCGTCCTGCAAACCTTCGGCTTTGATGTAGTCCCAAAGCTTTTTGATCACCTGCGTGCGAGCCACCGGATCGGCGCCAATCACGGCGGCGAGTGCATCGCTCGGCTTGAGCCCGGTGCCCGGCGTGGTCTTGCGCGGCACCTTCGGTTTGTCCGAAGCAGGTGCTTTCTTGGCAGCTACTTTTTTGGCAGCGACTTTCTTCGCTGCCACCTTCTTCGCGGCAGGCGCGGCGCCTTTGGCGGCGACTGTTTTGCCAAACGGGGTTTTCACGGTGCCGGTGCGCGGCGGTCCAGCGGTCTTGCGCGGTGGGAACTTGGAGGGTGCGAATTCAAAGTTGACCTTGCCAGCTTCTGCGTCCCAAGCCAACATGGCTTTGAAGGGCCGGCGCGTGCGCATCGAGACAAACTTGTCGAGCAGGTCGGTCTTGCCGGTGGTCAGCAGTTTTTGCATCTGCTCAAGGTCGACTGGCTGCTGAAGAATCATGGTGCCGGTCTTGAAGTCACAACTCGGTGTTGGCTGCTCCAGCGTCGGCACGGACTTGGCACAGACGTAGTTTTTGCCGTGCTCGTGCACGGCGCTGCCGCACTTGGGGCAAGCGCCTAAAGAAGGCGTGGCACCGAAGTCGACAATCTCGCCGGTCTCGGCGTTTTTGTCATCGCCAAAGTCGAACTCGAGCTTGTAGTTCTTGGTTTCCTCGTCAAACTTGATGACCATTTCAGCCGTGAATGGCCAGCCGGCTTTGGAGCGAAAACCGTCCAGCGGGCCGATCTTTTTGTCACGCAAAAACTGCTCAACTTCGGCGACTTCAAAGGTCCGACCTGCTGGCGTTTTGCCGAACGAAAAGCCGCAGCCTTCCGCCGCACCGGCTGCGCCAACGCAGGTGTAGCGCCGGTAGTTTTCCTTGATGATGCCGCCGCAGTTGGGGCATGGCGCGGTGAGTGTGGCGTAGTCGCCCGGAATGGTGTCTTTGTCGTAACCCTTGGCCTTGTTCACCAAGCGCTCGGTCATCAAAGCAATGTCGGCCATGAAGCTCTCGCGGCTGAGTTGGCCCTGCTCCATTTGCTTGAGTTTGTGCTCCCATTCGCCGGTCAGGTCGGCGCGAGACAGCTCTTCGACCCCGAGGCCACGGAGCAGCGTCATGAGCTGAAAAGCCTTGGCCGTGGGGATCAGTTCCCGGCCTTCGCGGAGCATGTATTTCTCAGCAATCAAACCCTCGATGGTCGCGGCACGGGTAGCCGGTGTGCCGAGGCCTTTTTCCTGCATGGCTTCGCGCAGTTCATCGTCTTCAATGGTTTTGCCGGCGCCTTCCATGGCACCCAACAAGGTCGCTTCAGAGTAGCGTGCAGGGGGTCGGGTTTTTAGGCCTTTCGGGTCGACTGTCTCAACCGCCACCAGCTCACCGGGTTTCACCGGCACCAAGTTTTGGCCTTTGTCGCCGTCTTTGGGTTCGGCCACTTCAGCGGCGGCTTCCTTGCCGTAAATGGCCAGCCAACCTGGCTTGACCAGCACCTTGCCTTCGGTCTTGAAGCTGTGCTGGGCAGCTTTGGTGATGCGCGTGGTCACCATGTATTCGGCGCTCGGGAAAAACACCGACATGAAGCGGCGCACCACCAAGTCGTAGAGTTTTTGTTCGGCGTCGCTCAAGCCGCTAGGCGCTTGCAGTGTCGGGATGATGGCAAAGTGATCGCTGACTTTGGCGTTGTCAAAAATCCTTTTGCTGGGCTTGATGTAGTTGCCATTCAGGGCCACCAGCGCATGCGGCGCCAAGTGCTTCATCTCACTGCCGGCGATCATTTCGAAGGTTTGCTTGACGACCGGC
>JBEDKR010000217.1:0-4326 GCA_041172005.1 Pseudomonadota bacterium | reverse complement strand
TGCGGATCAGGGGTGTAGCCGGGTTCTGATATCTGAAGTAATGCCATGTGTGTTTTCTTTAAGTGGCGAGCTGCTCAATGCGAGCTTCAACTTCGGTGCCGAAACGCTGGATGAACATCAGGCTTCGAACTTCGTTGGCGGCTTTGGCATGGTCTTTCGCTACATCCAAAGCTTGCGCAATGACGGCCAACTGGGCCTGTTCTGCGGCGCTGGTTTCCTCAGCAATAGCTTCGAGCTGTGCCAAGGTTGTTGCATCTTCAAGCGCTTCACGCCACTCCATTTGCTGGATCAAAAAAGCCGGCGGCATGGCCGTGTTGTTCTCAGCGTTGATGGGTGCGTCGTGAAGTTCGCACAAATAACTGGCGCGCTTCAACGGGTCTTTCAAGCGCTGATAAGCCTCGTTGATGCGCACCGACCACTGCATGGCCAAGCGCTGTGCAGCGGCCCCCTGCGCGGCGAACTTGTCGGGATGGGCTTCGCGCTGGAGTTCTTTCCAGCGCGTGTCGATCAGCGCGCGCGTCTGTTCAAACTGCACGGGCAGCTGGAACAATTCAAAGTCGGACGATTGCAGGTTCATAGAAAGAAAAAGCCGCCAGCACCGGGGGTGAAGGCGGCAGCCGGTTCAGGGCCGGACAGTGAGCCTCAGACTCGAAAGCTCTCGCCGCAGCCGCAACGGTCGCGTTCGTTCGGGTTGATGAATTTAAAGCCTTCGTTGAGACCTTCGCGGACAAAGTCCAGTTGGGTCCCATCGATGTAGGCCATGCTCTTCGGGTCGACCAGCACCTTGACGCCGTTGTCTTCAAAGACCACGTCTTCGGGGGCAATTTCGTCGGCGTATTCGAGCTTGTAGGCCAGACCCGAGCAACCCGTGGTCTTGACACCCAGCCGAACGCCCACGCCCTTGCCACGCTTGGTCATATAACGCGTCACATGGCGCGCTGCAGCATCAGTCAGTGTTACGGACATAGTGGCGAAATCAATCTGTTATTCAAGCGCTCAGTGCGTGCTTTTGTTTGTAGTCGCTGACCGCTGCCTTGATGGCGTCCTCGGCCAAGATCGAGCAGTGGATTTTGACAGGTGGCAGAGCCAATTCTTCAGCGATGGCGCTGTTTTTAATGCTCGCCGCTTCGTCAAGCGTCTTGCCCTTGACCCACTCGGTGACGAGCGAGCTAGAAGCAATGGCAGAGCCACAGCCGTAGGTCTTGAAACGAGCGTCTTCGATCACGCCGGTCACAGGGTTGACTTTGATTTGCAATTTCATGACGTCGCCGCAAGCCGGTGCGCCGACCATGCCGGTGCCAACTGTGTCGTCACCTTTTTCAAAGGAACCAACGTTGCGTGGGTTTTCGTAGTGGTCCACTACTTTTTCGCTGTATGCCATGATGAACTCCTGATAGTGATGAGGTTAGTGTGCAGCCCACTGGATGGTCGACAAGTCGACACCATCCTTGAACATTTCCCAGAGTGGGGAGAGTTCGCGCAGCTTGGCGACATTTTCCTTGATGGTTGCTACGGCGTAGTCGATTTCTTCTTCAGTGCTCCAGCGACCAAAGGTCATGCGCAAGCTGCTGTGAGCCAACTCGTCGCTGCGGCCAAGCGCGCGAAGCACATAACTCGGCTCCAAGCTGGCTGACGTACAGGCCGAGCCACTGGACACCGCCAAACCCTTGATACCCATGATCAGCGACTCGCCTTCGACGAAGTTAAAGCTCATGTTGAGGTTGTGCGGCACACGTTTTTCAGCGTGGCCATTCAGAAAGACTTCTTCGACATCTTTCAAACCGGCCAACATGCGCTGTTGCAGACCGCGGATGCGCTTGTTCTCTTCGTGCATTTCTTCTTTGGCGATGCGGTAAGCCTCACCCATGCCGACGCACTGATGAGTTGGCAAAGTTCCGGAACGCATGCCACGCTCGTGACCGCCGCCGTGCATTTGCGCCTCAAGGCGAATGCGCGGTTTGCGGCGCACATACAACGCGCCAATGCCTTTAGGGCCGTAGGTTTTGTGCGAGGTCAGGCTCATCAAATCAACCGGCAGCGTGGCCATGTCGATGTCGACACGGCCCGTGGCTTGGGCGGCGTCAGAGTGAAGAATGATGCCTCGCTCACGGCAGAGCGCACCAATCGCCGGGATGTCTTGAATCACGCCAATTTCGTTGTTGACGTACATCACACTGACGATGATGGTGTCAGGTCGGATCGCTGCTTTCAACACATCCAGATCGAGCAAGCCATCGGCCTGCACGTCCAAGTAAGTGACTTCGAAGCCTTGGCGTTCGAGCTCGCGGCAAGTGTCCAGCACCGCTTTGTGCTCGGTTTTCACAGTGATCAGGTGCTTACCCTTGCTCTTGTAAAAGTGCGCAGCACCTTTGAGTGCGAGGTTGTTGGATTCGGTGGCGCCGCTGGTCCAGACAATCTCACGCGGGTCAGCGCCTATCAGGGCAGCAACATTCTCGCGGGCTTTTTCAACGGCGGCTTCTGCTTCCCAGCCCCACGCATGGCTGCGCGATGCTGGGTTGCCGAAATGCTCACGCAACCAGGGGATCATGGCGTCCACCACACGTGGATCGCAGGGATTCGTGGAGCTGTAGTCCAAGTAAATGGGGAAGTGCGGCGTTTCCATGGATGTGTCTTCGATTGAGTCGGGTTTAACGGGGAAGGATGTCGAAACAGAAATCGGGATCAACTCTTTGAAAAAGCGTTGCCCAAGGCGAACACTGAATTCGGCGCATTGATACGCATGGGTTTGGCAATCGGTGAGCTGAAGATAGCTTTCTTGACTTGCGGGGTGCTTTCAATGACGACGCCTTTGGCGATTTGGTCATCGACCAGCTTTTGCAGAGTGACAGAGTCTAAGAACTCGACCATGCGGCTGTTCAAAGAAGCCCACAGCTCGTGCGTCATGCAACGGCCGCCTTCGCCCAAGCAGTTTTCTTTGCCGCCGCAATGGGTCGCGTCAATCGGTTCGTCAACCGAAACAATGATGTCGGCCACCGTGATCTTGTCAGCTTTTCGGCCCAGCGAGTAACCGCCGCCGGGGCCGCGGGTTGACTCGACCAATTCGTGGCGGCGCAGTTTACCGAACAGCTGCTCTAAGTAGGACAGCGAAATTTGCTGGCGCTGACTGATGGCCGCCAATGTGACAGGACCATTGTTCTGGCGCAAGGCCAAGTCAATCATGGCGGTGACCGCAAAACGGCCTTTGGTTGTGAGTCGCATTTTTAAGCTCCTGTAATAGTTGGCCTGGCTGCCAATTTGTCTCACCTTGCGGCTTATGGCCTCAAGGACGTTTCACCTACTGTCTCCGGCCACTCGGGGTGTTTCGCTTATGTGGCTGCGGAGGGTGTTTCGCGGGAACCAAGGTTCTCGACTAATTTTGTCAAGTATACCAGAGAGTCCGACTGTTTTAGTGGGTCAATTGTCCTAGCCTTCGAGGCGGCAACCGCCTACAACAACGCAACGTAGCTCAGCCTAGGGGTTTTCCGCTTTCTGCTGGTGCGGTCAACAAGACATTGTCTTTACCGGCAGCGCCAAAGGCCTGCGCTTTGATCTGGCTGAGCTGGTCACGGACTCGAGCGGCTTTCTCAAACTCCAGGTTTTTGGCGTGTTCAATCATCAGCTTTTCAAGACGCTTGATTTCGCGGGCCACGTCTTTTTCACTCATGTCCTCGACCAGCGCCTTTTGCATTTCGAAGCGCTCAGCTTCTTTGCCAGACTTTTCGCTGTAAACGCCGTCAATCAAATCCTTGATGCGTTTAACCACACTGCGCGGCGTGATGTTGTTTTCAATGTTGAAGGCGAGTTGTTTGTTGCGCCTGCGCTCGGTTTCATCGATCGCCCGCTTCATCGAATCAGTGATGCGGTCGGCGTACAAAATCGCCCTGCCGTTGAGGTTTCGCGCTGAGCGGCCAATGGTCTGAATCAAACTCCTCTCAGAGCGCAAAAAGCCTTCTTTGTCGGCATCCAAGATAGCGACCAGACTGACCTCGGGAATATCAATGCCTTCGCGCAGCAAGTTGATGCCGACCAGCACGTCAAAAGCACCCAGTCGCAAGTCACGCAAGATCTCAACCCGCTCTACGGTCTCCACGTCACTGTGCAGATAACGCACTTTGACACCGTTGTCGGTGAGGTAGTCGGTCAACTGTTCGGCCATGCGCTTGGTCAGCGTGGTGATCAGCACGCGCTCGTTTTTTTCCACGCGAATGCGAATTTCTTGCAGCACGTCGTCGACTTGATGCGTGGCCGGCCGCACTTCAACTTGCGGATCCACCAGCCCAGTCGGCCGAACCACCTGCTCAACCACACGACCGGAATGAGTTTGCT
>JBEDKR010000216.1:0-4341 GCA_041172005.1 Pseudomonadota bacterium | reverse complement strand
TTTTGTGTCTTCGCGTTGGGCCCGCAAGCTCAGTGTGGTTGACTTGGCCAGCGGCAAGCTGGTGCGGCAAGTGAATGTTGGAAAGAGCCCGCATGGCGTTTGGACTTTGGACCACGCGTCGCGCTGATCGGCTGGCCCGGCTTGTCGGGCTGGCCGTCGCTGCAAGCTTCGCTCCTGCGTTGTGGGCGGGTGGTTGTGCTGCACCGGTTTACCTGACCTTTGACACCGGCCACATGTCGGTGGCGCCGCTGATCGCCGACGTTTTGAAAAAGCACGATGTGCAGGTGACATTTTTTGCGGCGAATGAGCGCACCCAGACCGGCAACGGCAGCTTGGGCAGCGACTGGGCCAGTTGGTGGAAAGCCCGCGCTGCCGAAGGCCATGAGTTTGCTTCTCACACCTTCGACCACACTTATTGGCGTGCGGACGTTTCTGACAAAAACCAGGCCGTGCGCTTTCGGGTTCGACCTTCAGCCGGCCCGCAAGAAGGCAAAGATCAGGTTTGGACGGCAGCGCAGTACTGCGCTGAAGTTCATAAATCTGAGCTGCGCTTGCAGGAAATCACCGGCCGCAAAACGCTGCCCTTGTTTCGTGCGCCGGGTGGGAAGACATCGCCTGAACTGCTGAAGGCTGCGCGCAGCTGCGGTTACGCCCACGTGGCTTGGGCACCGGCAGGATTTTTGGGCGATGAGTTGCCTAGCGATCGATTCCCCAACGCGCAGTTACTGGAAAAAGCTTTGAAGAATATTCAGTCAGGCGACATCTTGGTGGCGCACTTGGGCATCTGGTCGCGTCAAGACCCTTGGGCGCCTGCCGTGCTGGAGCCGCTGATCGTTGGGCTCAAAGCGCGTGGCTTTTGCTTCGCCACGTTGCGCACGCATCCTCAGTACAAACGCTGGATCGAACAGCACGAGGCCAAAACATGAATGGGTTCAGTGACGCTTTCGCTACTTTTCAGCTGAAGTTGTTTGAAGTGGTTGCACCTTGGCTGTTTCAGTTGGGCATGGGCAATTTGCTGGAAGACGCCTACGCCGCCAGCACGTGGCTCTTGGTCGGACTGATCCAGATAGCCGTGCTGCTGCTGGTGATTGGGCCTTTGCAGCGTTGGCGACCCGCCGAGCCAGTGACAGACCGTGCCAGCATTCGCACCGACGTGATCTACACCCTGATTCATCGACTGGGTTTGTTTCGGGTGGCGCTTTTCTTCACCCTTGAGCCGATTTTCAACAGTGGCTTTGGTGTCTTGCGCACCGCTGGCGTCGGCACTTTTCACCTTGACCAAGTGTGGCCCGGCGTGACGGATGGTGCAATTGCCAGCTTTTTGGTTTACCTGTTGGCGCTAGACCTTGCCGCCTATTGGTTGCACCGTGGCCAGCACACCATCGGGCTCTGGTGGCGGCTGCATTCGCTGCACCATTCGCAGCAGCAGATGACGATGTGGAGCGACAACCGCAACCACCTGCTGGACGACGTGCTGGTGAGCGTTTTGCTGGTCTTGCTGGCACAGCTGATAGGCGTGGCACCGGAACAGTTCGTCGCCATCGTTGCCTTGACGCAGCTGAGCGAAAGTTTGCAGCACGCCAATGTGCGCCTGAGTTTTGGACGCATCGGCGAGCGGCTCTGGGTCAGTCCGCTGTTTCATCGGGTGCACCACAGCATTCATTCAGGCAACAGCAATTACGGCGTGTTGTTGCCGTGGTGGGACCAGCTGTTTGGCACGGCCAATTTTCAGACGCATTACCACCCGACGGGTGTGAAAGATACGCAGGACAAGGCGCTCGATGACGGCCCGGGCCTGTGGGCGCAGCAGTGGCGGGGACTGAAACGACTCTTGGGGCAGGCATGAAGCGCTTGATGGATTCCTTTTGGCGCGCCACGCTCTATTGCCTGCACCCGCGGGTGATTGCCTTGTCCTTTTTACCGCTGGTCATCATGGCTGCCGTCGCGCTGGGACTGGGTTATTTTTATTGGAACGATGCGATTGATTTGCTGCGTGCGCAGCTCGACAGCTACCAGCTGGTGGCCAGCATGACGGAGTGGTTGCAAGGCTTGGGGCTGAGTGATCTGCGGCTGGTGATGGCCCCTGCACTGTTGCTGTTCATGGCGATCCCGGTCATCGTCATTGTGTCGTTGCTGTTCGTGGCGCTGTTGATGACGCCGACGATGGTTGCTCTTGTGGCTGAGCGGCGCTTTCCTTTGCTGCAACGCCGGCAGGGCGCTTCATTTTGGGCCAGCTTGCTGTGGAGTCTGGCGTCAACCTTGATGGCTTGTCTGGCCTTGCTGCTGTCGCTCCCGCTGTGGTTGATTCCGCCCTTGGTGTTGGTGGTGCCGCCGCTGATCTGGGGCTGGCTGACTTACCGCGTCATGGCTTATGACGCTTTGGCTGAGCACGCTACGGCCGAAGAACGGGAGCAGGTTTTCAAGACGCACCGTATTCCTTTGCTGTGCATCGGCATCTTGAGTGGTTATCTGGGGGCGGCGCCCAGCGTGATCTGGGCCTCTGGCGCCATGTTTGTGGCGATGGCGCCCATCCTCGTGCCGATCGCTATTTGGATCTACACCCTCGTGTTTGCCTTTTCGTCGCTTTGGTTCACCCATTACGCTTTGTCTGCTTTGCAGCAGTTGCGAGCGCAAAACGCCACGGCTGCGGCCGCCGAGTCTTTCAACCTGCCTTCTTCACCTTAAGCGTTCAGCGCTGTCACACCATGGCTCAAAATTTTGGCATCATCATCGTTGGCGATGAAATTCTCTCTGGCAAACGTGCTGACAAGCACTTGGCCAAAACCATTGAACTGTTAGGTGCACGCGGCCTGCAACTGAGTTACGCCGATTACGTGGGCGACGACCCGGAGCGCATCACCGCGACCTTGGCGCGGGCTTTTGCGTCTGCCCGTGACCACGGCGATGTGGTCTTTTCGTGCGGCGGCATTGGCGCCACGCCAGACGACCACACCCGCCAGTGCGCCGCGCGCGCGTTGGGCGTTGAGCTGGCGCTGCACCCCGAAGCCAAGACCTTGATTCACGACCGCATGCACGATGTCGCCCGCGAACAAGGTCTGCCGTACGAGCCCGACCGCGAAGACAACATCCACCGCCTGAACATGGGCACCTTCCCGGTGGGCGCCAGCATCATCCCGAACCCGTACAACAAGATTCCGGGCTTCTTTTGCGCAGACAGTTCGTCGCAATCTGCGAGTACCCAAGCTGGTGCGGTCTACTTCGTGCCGGGTTTCCCGGTGATGGCTTGGCCCATGATTGAATGGGTGCTTGACACCCACTACAGCCACTTGCACCAACTGCAGGCCTACAGCGAAAAATCGGTGATCGTCATGGGCTCGATGGAAGCCATGCTGACGCCGCTGATGATTGAGCTTGAAGCGCGCCACCCCGGCGTCAAGGTGTTCAGCCTGCCCAGCGTTGACCATCCGCAATACGGACGGCATATCGAGTTGGGCGTCAAAGGCGCACCCGCTGAGGTCAATGCGGCCTACCCGGCGCTGCTAGCGGGCTTGCATGTTTTCAATGTCAAGTTAGGCCCTGAGTTGGTGCGTTAATTGGCGCACGATATTGGTGCATTGAATATGCCCCAGCTTTGTGCAGGCCAAAAGCATTCAGATCAAGGGGTCGATGTGCTCTTGGTCACGCCTTTTTGCGATTCCTGCCGAGACGGTGGCCAAAAACCCGGCGGTTGACGGCACAATGTTGGATTGGGTTGGCTATAGGCCGCATCCCATTGGCATAAAAAGTGCATTCGATGGCACTGAGCAGATTTTTTAACCACCATCCAGCAACAGGAGATTCTGATGGCAAAGACCGTCGCAGACGTCATGAAAATGGTCAAGGAAAACGAAGTCAAGTTTGTTGACTTCCGCTTCACTGACACCCGTGGTAAAGAGCAGCACGTCACTGTGCCTGTGTCTCACTTTGACGAAGACAAATTCACTTCGGGCCACGCTTTTGACGGCTCATCCATCGCCGGTTGGAAAGGCATTGAAGCCTCCGACATGCAACTGATGCCTGATGCCAACACTGCCAACATCGACCCGTTTTTTGAAGAGACTACGATCTTCATGAGCTGCGACGTCGTTGAGCCTGCCGACGGCAAGGCCTATGACCGTGACCCACGTTCGATCGCCAAGCGCGCCGAGTCCTACCTCAAGGCTTCCGGCCTAGGCGACACAGCGTACTTCGGACCAGAGCCAGAATTCTTCGTGTTCGACGACGTTCGCTGGAACACCGACATGTCGGGCACCTTCTTCAAGATCGACGAATACGAAGCACCTTGGAATTCGGGCAAGAAGCTCGATGGCGGCAACCGCGGCCACCGTCCAACGATCAAGG
>JBEDKR010000215.1:0-4354 GCA_041172005.1 Pseudomonadota bacterium | reverse complement strand
GCCGCGCCACTTCAGCAAAGTGGCTGCCGACATCTTCGGTGTTGGCCATCACTTGACGCACCATCTTCAGCCAATCGCCTTGCATGTCTTGAAGCGCTTGGCGGTCTTGTGGGGAACCGTCTGTTGGAGCGGCTAATGCGGGCACAAGCTCGGTTGACGTTGACGCGCCCTGCCCGCCTGCGGCTGCGGCACTTGGCGAAGCTGGCGATGGCAGCGTCTTCGGTGGTGCGGCACCCAGATTCAAACGCGGCGCGCTGAGTTGCTTGCTGATGTTGACGTCAGCGCACAGCGGGCACTCCACCAAGCCACGGGCCAGTTGGCTTTGGAAATCGTCTTCGGATGCGAACCAGCCTTCAAACACATGCTGGTGGGCACACTTCAGATCAAGAACTTTCATGGGCTGATTGTGAGGCGAAATTCAAACCGTCACCCAGTCCAGCGGCCAAGCCCCTGAACGCACGTTTTGTAGCCACAAGGCGCCGGTCAAGGTCTTGGCATCGGTGACTCGGCCGTCGCGGCACCACTGCAACAGCTCGTCGGCCGTTGCGCTAAAGACATCTAAAAACTCACCTTGGTCGAGCTGTCGTTGGCCGGCGGTCAAGTCACGGGCAAACCAGATGTCGATGAATTCGGTGGAGTAAGAAATCACTGGGTGCAAGACACCGGCGCGCGCCCATTGCTTGGCCGTGTAGCCGGTTTCTTCCAGCAACTCACGTTGTGCGCAGACCAAGGACGCTTCGCCAGCATCGAGTTTGCCAGCCGGAAATTCGACCATCACGGATTGCACCGGATAGCGGAACTGCCGCTCCAGCACTAACTTGCCGTCGGGCAGCTCAGCGATCACCATCACGGCACCAGGATGAATCACGTATTCGCGGGTGGCCTCTGAACCGTCGGGGAGCCGAACGGTGTCTCGAAAGGCGTGTAGAAAATTGCCGCGCAGCAACTCTTCACTGTCGACGCGGACTTCTCGGAGGTGCGCGTCTACAGCCAGCGAACTCATCGCAGTTTGAAAAGGTAGCGGTAGACAAAACCAGGAAAGGCGAAGGTGACAAAGAGCGTGCCGGTGATGGCGTAGAACTCCCAGCCCTGCGGCGCGATTTGCCCACCGCGATGTTCCAGTCCCAGCGCGATAGCACCCGCGATGAAATACCAGAGGACTAACTCAAGCAGACGGACTGAGAGAGACTTGGGTACTTTCAATCGGTAAACCGCCATGAAACGACCACTCATGAAAGGCAGATTTGCCGCCAGCAAAGACACCAACACCACCAACCAGACCGGAATAGTTTGACCCATGCGTATCAGCTTACCAGCGTCTTGACCAGCGAGGCAATGGCATCGCCGCACAAGGTCATTAAGCCGCCGGGCACCATGCCCAACACAAGCAACAAGCCACCATTGAGCGTCAAGACAATGCGAGCATCGGTGCGTGCCACGATTTCCGTCGGCATACCCACGTTCGGCGCGTCAAAGTACATGACTTTGATGACGCGCAGGTAATAGAAAGCGCCGACCAAGGAGGCCAGCACGGCAAACACAGCCAGCACCAAGTAGCTGGTTTGCTCGGCAGCCATCAAGGACTGCAGCACCGCCAGCTTGGCATAAAAGCCAACCAACGGCGGGATACCGGCCAACGAGAACATCGCCAACGCCATCACGCCAGCGAACAACGGGCTGCGTTGGTTCAGACCAGCGAGGTCTGTGATGTCTTCGGCTTCGTGACCTTGACGCGCCAGCAGCAAAATAATGCCGAAAGCCGCCAGCGTGGTCAGCACATAAGTGATGACGTAAAACATGGCCGCGCCATAAGCCGACTCAGCATTGAACTGGTGCCCGTTGACGACACCGGCCAGCATGGCCAACAACAGAAAACCCATTTGCGCGATGGTTGAAAAAGCCAGCATCCGCTTGAGATTGGTTTGGGCAATGGCCGCAAAGTTACCGATCAACAATGAGCCCACCGCCAGCACAGCCAACATTTGTTGCCAGTCAATCGCCAAGGGCAGCATGCCCTGCACCAACAGACGCATGCAGATGGCAAAAGCAGCCAGCTGCGGTGCAGCGCCTATCAGCAGCGTGACGGCTGTGGGTGCACCTTGGTAAACGTCGGGCAGCCACATGTGAAAAGGCACCGCACCGAGCTTGAAGGCCAGACCTGCAACGATGAAGACGAGGCCGAAAACCAGCACCTGATGCTTGACCTGACGGCTGGCAATCGCTTGGAACACCTCGTGCACATTGAGCGAACCTGTGGCGCCGTACATCATCGATAGACCATACAACAAGAAGCCCGAAGCCAGCGCACCCAACACGAAGTACTTCATGGCGGCTTCGGTGGACGTCGCGTCATCACGGCGCAAAGCCACCAGCGCGTAGCTGGACAGCGTCATGAGCTCAAGGCCCATGTAGATGACCAAGAAGTTGTGGCCCGAGATCATCACGAAAATACCGAGCAGCGAAAACAGGCTCAGCGTGAAGTATTCGCCGCCGCGCGACATCATGTCGCGGTCTGCAGCGTAAGGCCGGCCATAGACCAGCGAGACCATCAAGGTGATCGCGGCAAAGCACTTCAGCCAGTTGCCCATCGGATCACTGACGACCATCTTGCCGAAGCCGTAGACTGTGTCGCCCTGCACGGCATAAAACGCCTGCAAAGCCGCCACGCCAGCCAAGGTCAGCAGCGTCAAGATGTAGGTCGTGCCGCGCAGTCGCGACTTAACGCCGAGGTCAACCAGCGCGATCACGCAAGCCATGATCAGCAAGATGATTTCGGGGTAAACGGTGATCCAGCTAAAGGTGTCAATCATCGGAATTCTTTTGAAATGTTGTTCTCGGGACCGGCGCTTAGTTCAGCTTGGTGGCCGCCACGTGCTTGAGCAAGTCAAGCACCGAGGCGTCCATCACATCGGTAAACGGTTTCGGGTAAATGCCCATGTACAGCACGGCAATCGCCAACAAAGACAGCATCAAAATCTCGCGGCCGTTGATGTCTTTGAGGTTCTTCACGTCGTCATTGGCAACCGGGCCCAAGTAGACGCGCTTGAACATCCACAGTGTGTAAGCCGCGCCAAAAATCAGCGCCGAGGCCGCAGCCATACCGACCCAGAAGTCAAACTGAATGGCACCCAGAATGACCATCCACTCACCGACAAAACCAGCCGTCCCGGGCAAGCCGCAGTTGGCCATGGCAAACAACAGCGCAAAAGCCGAGAACTTGGGCATGGTATTGATCACACCGCCGTAGCTGGCAATTTCACGTGAATGCACGCGGTCATACAGCACGCCAATGCTCAAGAACATAGCGGCCGAAACAAAGCCGTGCGCCACCATCTGCACGATGCCACCCGACAGACCGAGCGGGTTGAAGATGAAGAAGCCGAGTGTCACAAAACCCATGTGCGCAATCGACGAATAAGCCACCAGCTTTTTCATGTCCTTCTGAACCATCGCCACCAGACCGACGTAAATCACGGCGATCAAAGACAGCGCGATCATCAACCAAGCCCACTCGCGCGCGGCGTCTGGCGCAATCGGCAAGGAGAAGCGCAAAAAGCCATAAGCACCCAGCTTCAGCATCACAGCGGCCAGCACGGCGGAACCGCCGGTAGGTGCTTCGACGTGAACGTCGGGCAACCAAGTGTGAACCGGCCACATCGGCACTTTCACCGCAAACGCGGCCAGGAAAGCGAAGAACAGCAAAGTCTGCACCGGGCCCGTCAGAGGCAGTTGGTGCCAAGTGGCCAGGTCAAAACTGCCGCCCGACTTGACGTACAAAAACACCAACGCCACCAGCATCAGCAAAGAGCCAAGCAAGGTGTACAAAAAGAACTTGAAGGCTGCGTAAATCTTGTTCGGGCCGCCCCAAATACCGATGATCAGGTACATCGGGATCAGCGTGGCTTCAAAGAACACGAAGAACAACAAGCCGTCGAGCGCTGAGAAAACACCGATCATCAAGCCGCTGAGGATCATGAACGCGCCCATGTACTGGTTCACGCGCTTGGTGATCGACTCCCAGCTGGCGATGACCACCACCACGTTGATGAACGCGGTGAGCAGGACAAACCACAGCGAAATGCCGTCCACGCCGAGGTGGTAGTTGACGTTGAATCGGTCAATCCAGGATTGGTTTTCAACAAACTGCATGGCCGAAGTACCGAGCTGAAAGCGCGAGTACAGCGGCAAGGTGATGAGAAAGCTGATAACCGATCCGACCAAGGCCAGCCAGCGCACCGAGCGCGCCTGCTCGTCACGGCCGAGAGCCAACAGCACAACCCCAAAAAAGATAGGCGTCCAAATCGCCAGGCTTAACAAACCCATGTCTTGTTCTTCTTTCTTGTCTGTTATTTAT
>JBEDKR010000214.1:0-4362 GCA_041172005.1 Pseudomonadota bacterium | reverse complement strand
GCCCAATCCACAAGAGGCTTGATGAGTTGAGAAGTTGAAAACGCCATGACCGCTAAAAAATTACCCGCTAACTTGCACCGCGACACGCTGGCCGTGCGCGTTGCTGAAGACAAAAGCCAGTTTGGAGAAAACTCGGAAGCCTTGTTTCTGACCAGCAGTTTTGTGCAGCCTGATGCGGCCACTGCCATGCGGCGTTTTGCGGGTGAAGAAGACGGCTACATGTACTCGCGCTTCACCAATCCGACGGTGACCAGCATGGAAAAACGGCTGGCCGCCCTTGAGGGCACCGAAGCCTGCATTGGCACTTCCAGCGGCATGGCCGCCATCATGCTGATGTGCATGGGTTTGTTGAAAGCTGGCGACCACGTGATTTGCTCGCAGTCGGTGTTTGGCTCGACCATCAAACTCATTGGCAGCGAGTTCGGCAAGTTCGGTGTTGAAAGCAGCTTTGTCTCGCAGACCGACGTCGCCGAATGGCAAGCCGCCGTCAAGCTCAACACGCGACTTTTGTTTGCTGAAACGCCGACCAACCCGCTGACCGAAGTCTGCGACATCCGCGCCTTGGCAGACATTGCCCACGCTGCAGGCGCGCTGCTCGCGGTAGACAACTGCTTTTGCTCACCAGCCTTGTCGCAGCCGACCAAGATGGGCGCCGACCTCATCATCCATTCGGGCACCAAATACCTCGACGGCCAAGGTCGGGTGATTGCCGGCGCGATCTGCGCCACCAAAAAACTGATTGACGAAAAGTTCGTGCCGGTGATGCGCAGCGCCGGCATGACGCTGTCAGCCTTCAACGCCTGGGTCGTGCTCAAGGGCATGGAGACGCTGTCGATTCGCATGCAGGCGCAAAGCGCCAGTGCGTTGGCGTTGGCGACTTGGCTTGAAGCGCAGCCCGGTGTGGCGCGCGTGTACTACCCCGGTTTGAAGTCGCATCCACAACACGCCTTGGCCATGCAGCAGCAGTCCGGTATGGGCGGCGCGGTGCTGTCGTTTGACGTCATTGGCAGCGGCCCAGAGGCGACTCGCAAGAACGCATTTCATGTGATTGACTCGACCGAGGTGTGCAGCATCACAGCCAACTTGGGCGACACCAAAACCACCATCACGCACCCGGCCACGACATCCCACGGACGCCTGAGCGAAGCGCAGCGCCAAGCCGCCGGCATCTCGCAGGCCTTGATCCGTGTGGCAGTCGGCCTAGAACACATTGACGACTTGAAAGCCGACCTTGAAAAAGGTTTGCGCGGCTTGAACGCATTGGCCTGAGTGCCGAGAAACCGAAGACACTGATGACCTCTAAAACAAGAACACGTTTCGCCCCTTCGCCGACGGGTTTTATTCACCTCGGCAACATCCGCTCGGCGCTTTATCCGTGGGCCTTTGCGCGTTCTACCGGTGGTGATTTCATCTTGCGCATTGAAGACACTGACCTGGATCGCTCGAACCAAGCGTCGGTCGATGTGATCATCGAAGGCATGCGTTGGCTCGGACTCGACTACGACGAAGGCCCGTTCTACCAAATGCAGCGCATGGACCGCTACAAGGCCGTGCTGGCCGAGTTGCAGGCAGCCGGGCACGTCTACCCTTGCTACATGAGCATGGCTGAACTCGATGCCCTGCGCGAGCAGCAAATGGCCGACAAGCAAAAGCCGCGCTACGACGGCACTTGGCGGCCTGAGGCGGGCAAGGTGTTGCCGCCCGTGCCTGCTGGCGTGCAGCCGGTGCTGCGTTTCAAAAATCCGCAAGGTGGCGCCGTGGTTTGGGACGACAAAGTCAAAGGCCGCATTGAAATCAGCAACGACGAACTTGATGACCTCGTGATCGCTCGTCCCGATGGCACGCCGACCTACAACTTCTGCGTCGTGGTGGACGACATGGACATGGCCATCACGCATGTGATCCGCGGTGACGACCACGTCAACAACACGCCGCGGCAGATCAATATTTTTCGGGCATTGGGCAAAGACGTTCCGGTCTACGCCCATTTGCCAACCGTGCTGAACGAGCAGGGCGAAAAAATGAGCAAGCGCAGCGGCGCCAAAGCCGTGACGCAATACGCGGTGGAAGGCTATTTGCCCGACGCCATGGTGAACTATCTGGCGCGCCTCGGTTGGAGCCATGGCGACGACGAAATTTTCAGCCGTGAGCAATTTTTGCAATGGTTCAATTTGGACCATCTGGGCAAGAGCGCTGCGCAGTTTGACGAAGCTAAATTGCGTTGGGTCAACGCCCAGCACATCAAGGCCACGGCTGACGACAAACTGGCTGAGTTGCTCGTGCCTTTCTTGCTGCAGCAGGGCGTGTCGATGGATGCCGCGCGAGTCACCAAGGCTTGCGGCCTTTTCAAAGACCGCTGCAGCACGCTCGTCGAGTTGGCCGGCTGGGTTGCCTTGATAGACAAAGGCGCGACAGCCAGTGCAGAAGACATCGCCACGCACGTGACGCCTGCCGTACAGCCAGCGTTGGCGAGCTTGGCCGCAGCCTTGAGCGATTGCGAGTGGAGCAAGCCGGTGATTGCCGCCGCTATCAAGCAGGTGCTCGCAGACGCCGGCCTGAAGATGCCGCAACTCGCCATGCCGGTGCGCGTGTTGTTGTTGGGCACCCCGCAAACACCTTCTTTGGATGCCGTGATTGAGCTCATGCAAAGAGAAGATGTGTGTCTTCGGTTGAAAAATGGTTCGGGAGTTTGAAAAGCCCGAAAATCCGGGCTATAATTTGAAGCTCGACGGATTCAGGGAAACTTGGATCACTTGGGGGGTATAGCTCAGCTGGGAGAGCGCTTGCATGGCATGCAAGAGGTCAGCGGTTCGATCCCGCTTACCTCCACCAAAGTCGGTAATGTATTTTGATAGTTTTCGGCAGGTTCTTAAAAGCCTGCTTCGGAAGTCTAAGGTTTTGACCCTATCGTCTAGAGGCCTAGGACACCACCCTTTCACGGTGGCTACAGGGGTTCGAATCCCCTTAGGGTCACCAGTTTCACTTCGGTGAAGTTGGTCAAACAAGTCGTCAGCACTTGGCTTCGCAAGAAGTGAACGTTGTCTACCAGGAGTGGTAGTTCAGTTGGTTAGAATACCGGCCTGTCACGCCGGGGGTCGCGGGTTCGAGTCCCGTCCGCTCCGCCAGAATGCAAAGCCCGTACAAATTGCGATTTGTACGGGCTTTTTGCTTTGTGGTTATTGATCTCCCCCGTATTTCACACTCGCTTCAAGAACGCCTGCTACCGCCAAAGATGTACAAACAAGGGGGAGCGATTCCAGCGACTACTTATTGGACGACCCGCAGAGCTAATTCGAAAGCACGAACTTGGGCAAGCAGTGCCAGTCCACTGTTCGCCGCTAACTCTGGTGAACCGTTAAGCCCGCCACAACTACGCAGTTACGGCCGGCCTTTTTGGCGGCGTAAAGTGCTTTGTCTGTTGCATCCAAAACCATCTGGACGGTGACGGAATTCATCCCTATATCGGGAGCAAAAACGCCGATGCTGATGGTGACTTCAATGCGCTGGTTGCCAGCTACGAATTTGTGTTCGGCAACTGCACTGCGAAAGCGTTCAGCAGCAGCACTCGCCCCTACCTGATCGCTATCTGGCAATACGACCAAGAACTCCTCGCCACCAATGCGTCCAACAGTATCGATCTTGCGGAATGTAGCGATTGCAATGTCGGTTAAGCCTTGCAACACGATATCCCCCGCTGGATGCCCATGCGTATCGTTCACCGCCTTGAAATGGTCAATGTCATACATCAAGAAGGCGACAGGGCGCTTCGTTCTTAGGGCTCGCTCAATTTCGTGGCGAACGGAGTCAAGTACAGAGCGCCTATTTTGCAGACCCGTCAGCTCGTCGGTATCAGCCTTCGACTTGAGGCCGGTTAACAATTCAGTCAGGCCATAAACGCCCACCACCATCAGCACGGAGATGGCCAAGCCAAATAGCGCGTCCATCATGCTGCTGACCTCTGCCACACTGATGTGGCGCCACAGAGGCACCATTCGGCGCTCCACCATCAAGACCAAAGCCAGCGCCACAATAAGCCAAGCCATGCGGTAACGATCATCAACCTTGCTAACCTGTAGCAAAGCCATCAAAGCAGCCGCAGTTTGCAGTGCAACCGACAGCACGAGGACCATGGCTAAAACCGTAAATTCATGCATGAACTTCAGTAAGACGATGAAAACACCCACTTTAGATTTTTGAACGCTTCATGCCTCTGTGAATATGCAAGCAAACTTTCAAGATGTAAGCACCACCCGTCGTTAAATGCAGTTCCGCCCTGAAACTTCAAAGCTTATCCAAGGGAGTCGTTCGAAACCATTCTTGGCAATGTACAAGACTTGACTTGCACGGGCTTTGGGCTTTGTG
>JBEDKR010000213.1:0-4370 GCA_041172005.1 Pseudomonadota bacterium | reverse complement strand
ACACTGTTGGGGCCACATCGGTGCCCAGCGGGTTGACGTCGGTGCCTTTGTAAATGCCGTTGTTGTTGAAGACAACGATGCAAATCGGCAGGTTGTAGCGGCAGATGGTTTCGACTTCCATGCCGCTGAAACCAAAGGCGCTGTCACCTTCGATGGCGATCACCGGCTTGCCGGTGGTCACTGCTGCGGCCACTGCGAAGCCCATGCCGATGCCCATGATGCCCCAGGTGCCAACGTCAAGACGCTTGCGCGGCAGGTACATGTCAACAATGCTGCGCGTGAAGTCAAGGGTGTTGGCGCCTTCGTTGACGACGACAGCTTCTGGGTTCGCCTTGACCACATTACGCACGACGTTCAGGGCGCTGTGGAAGTTCATGATGGCTGGGTTGAGCGCCAGCGTGGCGGCCATCTTGGCCATGTTTTTGTCTTTGCGCTCACCAATCGCCTGCGTCCATTCGGCCGGTGGCTTGGCCCAGTTAGCGCCCATGCCACCCAACAGCGCCGAGACGCAAGAACCAATGTCACCGACCAGCGGTGCTGAGATGGGCACGTTGCTGTCCATCTCAGTCGGTGAGATGTCGATTTGGATGAACTTAGTGGAGGACGGTGTGCCCCATGTCTTGCCCTTGCCGTGTGACAGCAGCCAGTTCAGGCGAGCACCGACCAGCATCACAACGTCGGCTTCGGCCAGCACAAAAGAGCGGGTGGCGGCAGCCGATTGCTCATGCGTGTCAGGCAACAAGCCCTTGGCCATGGACATCGGCAGGTAAGGAATACCGGATTTTTCGACCAAGGCGCGGATGTCTGCATCGGCCTGCGCGTAGGCAGCGCCTTTGCCGAGAACGATCAGCGGACGCTTGGCACCTTTGAGCAAGTCAAGGGCGCGCTTGACGGCATCAGCCGCAGGGATTTGGCGTGGTGCGGGGTCAATCACCTTGATGAGCGAGCGTTTGCCGGCTTCTGCTTCCATCGTCTGCGAAAACAGCTTGGCTGGCAGGTCGAGGTAGACGCCGCCGGGACGGCCAGACAGCGCGGAGCGGATAGCGCGGGCGATGCCGACGCCGATGTCTTCAGCGTGCAGAACGCGAAAAGCCGCTTTGCACAGCGGCTTGGCGATCGCGAGTTGGTCCATCTCTTCGTAGTCGCCTTGCTGCAGGTCGACAATTTCACGCTCGCTGGAACCGCTGATCAGAATCATCGGGAAGCAGTTGGTGGTGGCGTTCGTCAGCGCGGTCAGGCCGTTCAGGAAACCCGGGGCTGAAACAGTCAGGCAAATGCCTGGTTTTTGCGTCAGAAAGCCAGCTGCAGCGGCGGCATTGCCGGCGTGTTGCTCGTGGCGGAAGGAAATCATGCGAATGCCCGCAGCCTGCGCCTTGCGCGTCAGGTCAGTGATGGGGATGCCGGGCAGGGCGTAAATGGTGTCAATGTCGTTGAGCTTCAGAGCGTCGATGACCAGGTTGAACCCGTCTGTCTGTTCCGGTGATTGAGTGTCGTTGGTCATGAGGAAATTTCTTTTCGTTTGACTTCGATGAAAGTTATGGGACAAGGCCGCACAGCTGGACTCGCACGCCCAAAAAAGAGGGCTCGTTGCAGTGTCCGGTTATCATAGGAGTCGCTTTGGAATAGACCATTGATCGCGGTCAATTTTCGCCATATTTGGACTCGTGTTCAGCCTTATTCAGATGTTCGAGCGAGTCTGTTCTGCGTCTCGCCCAACCCTACTTAGCCATGCTCTCTGTTCCCGACCACCCCGATAGAAACATCATTCGCGTTCAACTGGCGCAGAACACCGTTTTAAAAGGGATGACGGCGGCGCAGAGCGCTGAGTTGGAGCCGCATTTGGTCATCGTCGATGGCCACAAAGGCGATTCATTGTTGGCTCAAGGTGTGCACGAGATGGAGCAGTATTTCATCCTCGAAGGCATCCTCAAACGGGTGGTGACAAATCAGGAAGCCAAGGAGATGATTCTTCGCTTCACTGACGAACGCGACATGGAGACCAGCTACGCCGCTTGGCGACTGGGGACGCCAACGCCCTACAGCACCGTGTGCGTTACCAAGGTGCGGGTGGCCAAACTACCCCTGGAAGCCTGGGTGGCTTTTTTAGAGCGTCACCACGAAATCAAGAAGTCCTTTGAATATGCCGTGATGGAGCTGATGAGCGAGATCATGGCCCACACGATCACGCTGCATTTGCTGGACGCGCCGGGCCGTGTGAAGCGCTTTGTCCGTAAACACCCTGAACTCTTTGAGCGAATTCCCAAAAAAGAATTGGCGTCTTACTTGAATCTCTCTGCAGAGACTTTGAGCCGCCTTAAGCAACGCGGCAAGATATAAAAAAAGCCACCTCGTTGTGACTGAGGTGGCTTGTTTTCCATCATGGATGGGAATCTTTTTTTACTGCATTAATCCACCGGACGCTCCGCTTCAAATTCGTCTTTCTTCGGTGGCCGGATCTTGTTCAGCACCTTGGAGATCAGTGGCCAGAAAAGCAAGACCAAGGCCAGTGCGGTGATGCTGCCGACCAAGTAGTTGGAGAACATCACGCTGACATCACCTTGCGAAATCAGCATCGACTGGCGGAAGGCGTCTTCAGCTTTGTCGCCTAGCACCAGGGCCAACACCAGCGGTGCAATCGGGTAGTCGAGTTTCTTGAACAAGTAGCCAACAATACCGAACAGCAGCATGAACCAGATGTCGAGCATCGCGTTGTGCACGGTGTAGGCACCGATCGCACAGATCACGATGATCACGGGAGCGATGATCGAAAACGGAATACGCAGAATCGAGGCGAACAGCGGCACGGTGGTCAGCACCACGACCAAGCCAACCAAGTTGCCCAAGTACATGCTGGCGATCAAGCCCCAGACAAAGTCTTTCTGTTCGGTAAACAGCAGTGGGCCGGGTTGCAGACCCCAGATCAACAAGCCACCCAATAGCACTGCGGCGGTTGGCGAACCTGGGATGCCCAAAGCCAGCATTGGCAGCAAGGCGCTGGTGCCTGCGGCGTGTGCGGCCGTTTCTGGGGCAATCACACCTTCGATTTCACCTGTGCCGAATTTGTTGCCGGTCTTGGACATTTTCTTGGCTAGGCCGTAGCTCATGAACGAGGCCGGTGTAGCGCCGCCAGGCGTGATGCCCATCCAGATACCGACCAACGAACTGCGGATCGACGTCATCCAGTATTTTGGCAACTTCTTCCAAGTGGCCAGCACAATCTTGGAGTCGATCTTGGCTTGTTTGCCGGAGAAGGCCAGGCCTTCTTCCATCGACAACAAAATCTCACCAATACCGAACAAACCAATCACGGCGATCAGAAAGTCAAAGCCGCGCATCAGCTCCAACCAGCCAAAGGTCAGGCGCAGCTGGCCGGTGACCGTGTCCATGCCGACAGACGCTAGCGCAAAACCGATCGTCATCGACGCCAAAATTTTAAAGGGCGAGCCCTTGCCCATGCCTACAAAGCTGCAAAACGTTAGCAGGTAGACGGCGAAAAATTCTGGCGGGCCGAATTGCAGTGCAAATTTAGCCACCAATGGGGCCATGAAGGTGATCATGACCACCGCCACAAAGGCGCCGATGAAGGAGGAGGTGAAGGCCGCCGTCAGCGCTTCTCCCGCACGTCCTTGCTGTGCCATTGGGTAGCCGTCGAAGGTTGTTGCTACAGACCAAGGCTCGCCCGGTATGTTGAACAAGATCGACGTTATGGCGCCGCCAAACAAGGCACCCCAGTAAATACAGGACAACATGATGATGGCCGAAGTAGGCGTCATCGTGAAGGTCAGCGGCAGCAAAATGGCGACGCCATTGGCGCCCCCAAGTCCGGGCAGCACGCCAATCAGCACGCCCAAGACAATGCCAACAACCATCAAAAGTAGGTTCATCGGGGTCAGCACGACCGCGAACCCTTGGAACAGCGAGTTAAGTTCATCCATTTTCAAAAACTCCGAGAGGTCAGATTAAATGCTGTGAAAGCGGCGCAGTGGCCCAGCTGTTGAGCTGTCAAGGACGCGAATCTAGTAGCCGAGGAAACTCAGCAAGTCGAGTTCGCCTTTGTAGAGGGGCACTTTGAACCAAACCTCAAACATCATGAAGAACAGCGCATTGACGCAAAACGCAGCAATGAAACTTTTGACCCATGAAAACTTACCTAGGATCACCATGAATAAGGTGATGTACAAAAATGAAGCGACGTAGAGGCCGATGAACTCAACGGCAAAGACATAAATGCCGGCCGGAATGAGCACAGACAGCACCCGCTTGATTTGCTCGCCATCGACAAAAACAGCAGTGTTTTTGCCCTTTCTGCTGAAGAAAGCCTGAAACAAAATACCCGCTCCGGAAATGGCCATGATCAGGCCGATGTAAAA
>JBEDKR010000212.1:0-4390 GCA_041172005.1 Pseudomonadota bacterium | reverse complement strand
AAATATTGATCAGCGTCGACTTGCCTGCGCCATTGGTACCGATAACCGCATGCACACTCCCGCGCGCAAGCGACAGTGACACTTTGTCAAGCGCCAGCAACCCGCCCCAACGGCGGCTGATCTCATGCCCACGCAGCAACACGTCGGCAACAGTTTCAGACGGCTTCATGGCGCGCTCCTTCCGTACCCCGGCGGCCTGTCAGCCGTGCCTTGATTTGTCCTGGCAAACCCACCAGACCGCGCGGCAAGAAGACCACGCTGGCGATGATGGTCAAGCCCAAGCCCATGTTCCAATGTTTTGCAAAGGCACCAAAAATGGCTTCTGACTTGAAAAATTCTTGCAGCAGTGCAAAGGCAAACGCGCCCACCAGCGCGCCGCGCAAGTCACCCAGTCCACCCAAAATAATCATGATGAGCACCGCACCCGACAAGTGCCAGCTCATCATCTCGGGGTTCACATAACCGTCCTTGATGGCGAACAAAAACCCTGCCAGGCCGGCGATGCCACCAGAGATCACAAAGGCCGCCAGTTTGTACGGATAGGTCGAAAAACCGGTGGCCCGCATGCGCTGCTCGTTGACGCGGATGCCGGAGAGCGCCCGACCAAAACGTGAACGCAACAGCACTGTCAAAAATCCGAAAACAGCCACCAGCGTGGCCAGCGTGAAACCGTACAACACGTGTGCTTTGTCAAGATCAAGCAGAGTCCCCAGCGTCGGTTTGATCATCAGGTAAATGCCGTCTGTACCACCTCCCAGAGGGGTGTCATGCGCCACGTAGTAAGCCATCTGCGCAAAAGCCAGCGTGACCATGATGAAGTAAACCCCCTTGGTCCGCAGCGACAACGCACCGACCATCAAAGCGTAAACGCTGGCCGCCAGCACGCTGGCCGGCAGCAGCCAAGCCAGCGAAGACGCATCGGTTGGCGAAGACAGCAGCACCGCCGTGTAAGCGCCGATGCCAAAGAAGGCCGCATGGCCAAAACACACCAGACCGGTGGTGCCCACCAACAGCTCCAAGCTGAGCGCAAAGACCGCAAAAATCATGATCTTGGTGACAAGGTCAATGCCGTAACTGCCGCTGACCAGCGGGTAAAGCCCCAGCGCCACAAAGGACGCGATGGCAAATAAATTTTTTGAATTGAACATCGCTCATCCTGCCTTGAAAAGTCCGTCCGGCTTCCACAGCAGGATCAGAGCCATCAGCACATACACCAGCACACCAGCAGCTTCGGGTAGCAGCACCTTGCCAAAGGTGTCAACCACACCGATCAGCAACGAGGCCAGCAGCGCACCCCGGATCGAGCCAATACCGCCAATGACCACCACCACAAAACAGATGATGAGCACACTGTTGCCCATGCCCGGGTAAACCGACGACACCGGTGCAGCCACCATGCCGGCCAACACGGCAATCGCCATGCCGGCGGCAAACACCACGCGGTATAAAAATTTGATGTCAATGCCCAGTGACTGCACCATTTCGCGGTTCGTGCTGCCGGCGCGGATCATCATGCCCAAGCGCGTGCGCGTGAAGACGAGGTACATGCCGAGCGCCAATACCAAGCAGACTGCCGACACAAAGAGGCGATAAACCGGATAGGTCATCACATCGCCCAAGGCCAGCGTGCCGGACAGCATCGCCGGTACGTCGACGCCATGCACGTCGTCACCCACCAACATGCTGCGCAACTCCTCAAACACCAGAATCAGACCGTAGGTCATGAGCACCTGCTGCAGGTGTTCTCTGTCGTACAAGTAGCTGAAAAAAGCCCACTCGAGCACGTAGCCCAGAATGACCGCTAGCACCAGACCAACAAACAAGGTGGCGAAAAATCCACCGCCAAATGTCATGGCGACAAACGGCGCCAGTGCATACGCCATGTAAGCACCAATCATGTAGAAACTGCCATGCGCCAAGTTGATGACGCCCATGATCCCGAAGATCAGCGTCAGCCCCGAGGCCACCAAAAACAGCAATAAGCCGTATTGCAGTGCGTTCAGACACTGGATTAAAAAGATGGACATATCCATAGGGAAACCTCTGGGCAGAGCTCACCCGCCGACCACCAGTAGACGGTCGGCGGGTGAGCTCGTTGGACGGATGGTTAGGTGTTAGCGCAGATCAAAGACGGCAGCCACGGCCGGGGTCAGACAGCCCTTTGCTGGCAATGCCGATCATTTTGTTTTCTTTGCCGGAGACTTGGCGCAGATAGATGTCTTGCACCGGATTGTTTGATTTGGAGAGGGTGAAGGGACCGCGTGGGCTGTCAATTTTCGCTTTCTGCAGGGCTGCTGCAAACTCGGCTTTTTTGCCCACATCGCCTTTGACCGCGTTCAGGCCGATGCCCAGCATTTGGCCGGCGTCATAACCTTGTACGGCGTAAACGTCTGGCTGCATTTTGTAGGCTTTGGCGTAGCTCAGGCGAAAGCTGTTGTCGCGCGGCGTGCCCAGACTGTCGGCGTAGTGCAGTGTTGTCAGCAGGCCATCAGCGTCGGTGCCTTGGGCTTCCAGCGTACCGTCGGTCAGGAAACCGGCACCGTACAAGGGGATGGTTTTCTTCAGACCCGCCGCTGCGTAGTCTTTGACGAACTTCACCGCGCCACCGCCCGCAAAGAAGGTGTAAACAGCGTCTGGCTTGCTGGCTGCAATGTCGGTCAGCAACGATTGAAACTCGACCCCTGGGAACGGCAGACTGAGTTCCTTGACGACTTTGCCGCCGCTTTTCTCAAAGGCCTCTTTGAAGCCGCGAACCGATTCGTCGCCGGCTGCGTATTTCCAAGTGATGGTGACCACCTTTTTATGGCCTTTTTTGGCCATGACTTCGCCCATGGCGTAGCCAGGTTGCCAGTTTGAGAAAGAGCTGCGGAAAATATTGGCGGCGCACATTGGGCCGGTCACGGCGTCAGCACCGGCGTTAGGGACGATCAGCAGGGTGCCGCTGTCTTTGGCAACTTTGGCCATGGCCATGGCCACACCGGAATGCACGGTACCGATCAACACGTCGACGTTGTCACGTTTGATCAGTTTGTTCACGTTGTCGGTGGCTTTGGCCGGATCTGACTCGTCGTCGACTTTGAAGAACTCAATCTCACGACCACCTAGCTTGCCGCCGTTTTCGGCCACATACAGGCGAAAACCATTTTCAATGGCAGTGCCCAGCGACGCAAAGGTGCCGGTGTAAGGCAGCATCAGGCCGACCTTGAGCTTGGCGGGGGCCTGCGCCAGCACCGAGCCGGCACCGGCCAGCAGGCTGATGGCGGCGAGGGCTGCGACGAGTGGACGGCGGGTCATTCGGGTCTGTGTCATGTTGTCTCCTTCGGGTGGTTTTAGTAAGCGTGGTCTTTGAAAAATTCTTCAATGCGCGAGATCAGCTGCGCTGGCTGGTCGCGGTGCGGAGAATGGCCGCACTCGGCCAACTCCAACAACTCGGTTTGCGGAATGCTTGTGGCGATGCCGCGAATTTGGGCCAGTGTGCCGTATTCGTCGTCCAGACCCTGTACTGCGAGCAGCGGGCAAGTGATCGCGGCGATGTCTGCCTCGATAGTCCACCGACGGAAAGCCGGATTCAGCCAAACAGTGTTCCAACCCCAAAAGGCTGAATCGGGGTCGTTGTGGTGACGCGCCAAGCGCTGCCGTAAATCGGTTTCAAGGTAGGCCGTGCGCGCCGTGGCAATGCTGCTGACCGCCAGATCTTCGACCATGATGTGAGGTGCCAGCACCACCGTACCCGCCACTTGGTCCGGAAAACGTGCGGCGTACAGCAACGCGATCGAGCCACCGTCGCTATGGCCCAGCAAGCAAGGCGGGTTAGCCGCGGTGTCCAAGCCCAAGGCCAGTAGCAAGGCGGGCAAAACTTCATACGCTTGGCGGTGCATGAAGTCGGGTTCCCAGACTTCACCCGTCGCGCGCGGGGTCGACTGGCCGTAACCGGGACGCGAATACACCAGCCCGCGGCAGCCCAAGGCACTGCACAGCGTCTGCGGGAAGTCACGCCACATCGAAATCGAGCCCAAACCTTCGTGCAAAAAAATCAGCCATGGCGTGTCGGTCTCTGCTTCAGCCTCTTCGATCCACTGGTATTCGATGTGCACGGGCCGTCCGGCCCAATCTATCTTGGCCGTCGATGTGCGCTGAGTAGCGTGCTGACCAAGGCTCTGGATCATGCCAATGTCTTGTCCATATCTCGCAATTTGAAGCGCTGGATCTTGCCGGTAGCGGTTTTCGGGAGCTCCGTCAAAAATTCGATGACGCGCGGGTATTTGTAGGGGGCTAAGCGTTCCTTGACGAAGGTCTTGAGTTCTTCGGCAGTGGCTGTGTGCCCTGACTTGAGCACCACAAAGGCTTTGGTTTTTGTCAGGCCGTCGCTGTCCGTCATACCGATCACGGC
>JBEDKR010000211.1:0-4393 GCA_041172005.1 Pseudomonadota bacterium | reverse complement strand
GCTGGCTTCGCACCGCTGAAGGCTTGGCCCGGAGCTCTCATACTGGGGTACCAGAAATCGACCCCCGGGCCAAGCCTTCAGCGGTGAATCCGTGGTGACTCATCGGTAGATGAAATGCGGGTAGGGCGAGGCGGCTCGTTTGTTTCTTGTCGGTCGCATCGCTTAGTATTATTAATCTGTGCCGCGCTACAGAGGTTTGGCTTGGGGATGTGGTCGATTTCTGGTACCCCAGTATGAGACAGTAGCCCCAAGCCAAACCTCTGCACTCTGCCGCAGTACGTCACCAGGACTCTTCGATCCATCTGCACAGACCTTACGACCAAGCCGGTCAAGCGAAAACCGATCACCCATAAAAAAACCCGCCGAGAAGGGCGGGTTTTTTCGCTCGATGCTTACGCACCAGAAACACACTGGATTACTTCAGTTTGATTTCTTTGTATTCCACGTGCTTGCGTGCCTTAGGATCAAATTTCATGATCAGCATTTTGTCAGGCGTGGTTTTCTTGTTTTTGGTGGTCGTGTAAAAATGACCCGTGCCGGCAGTTGATTCCAGCTTGATTTTTTCGCGTGCGCCTTTAGCCATGATGATTCTCCTTAGATTTCACCGCGGGCACGGAGGTCAACCAAGACCGCATCGATACCCAGCTTGTCAACGAGACGCAAGCCAGCACTGGTGATGCGCAAACGCACCCAGCGGTTCTCGGTCTCGACCCAAAAACGACGGTATTGCAGATTAGGCAAGAACCGACGTTTGGTTTTGTTGTTAGCGTGAGAAACGTTGTTTCCCACCATCGGGCCTTTGCCCGTAACCTGACAGACGCGTGCCATGAGCACTCTCCGTATAAAAAAATGTAATTCGGATGCCGGCCCCATGGTCACCATGAGAGCTCAGCCAAGCCATTGATTATAGCCTGATATGCGGAGCCTGAAAAGCCTTCATCTTTGCGCGGCGCATTGAGTGAGTATTTTCAGGGTCTTCTCAATCGTTTTGTTCAAGAAAACGTTGGGCGTCCAGCGCTGCCATGCAGCCTGTGCCGGCACTGGTGATGGCTTGACGATAAACATGATCTTGCACGTCGCCAGCGGCAAAAATGCCCGGCACGCTGGTCATGGTAGCGAAGCCTTGCAGACCCCCGCGCGTGATGATGTAGCCGTCTTTCATGTCCAGCTGACCTTCAAAAATGTCGGTGTTGGGATGATGACCAATCGCGATGAAACAGCCTTGCAGCGCCAAGTCTTCGGTGCTGTTGTCTTGTGTGCTTTGCAGGCGCACGCCATTGACGCCAGCGGCATCGCCCAGCACTTGTTGCAGCGTGCGGTGGGTTTTAAGGACGATCTTGCCCGCAGCGACTTTCTCGTGCAGCTTGTCTATCAAAATAGCTTCGGCTTTGAACTTGTCGCGGCGATGCACCAAGTAAACCTTGCTGGCGATGTTCGACAAATACAGCGCTTCTTCAACGGCGGTGTTGCCGCCGCCGACTACGCAGACTTCTTGTTCGCGGTAGAAAAACCCGTCGCAGGTGGCGCAGCCCGACACGCCGCGGCCCATGAAAGCTGTTTCAGATTCCAAGCCGAGGTATTTGGCCGACGCGCCGGTGGCCAAGATCAATGAGTCGCAGGTGTACGTGCCGTTGTCGCCGGTCAGGGTGAAAGGGCGTTGACTGAAGTCGACCTTGTTGATGTGATCAAACAAAATTTCAGTCTTGAAGCGTTCAGCGTGTTCGAGAAAGCGCTGCATCAATTCAGGGCCTTGAACGCCGAGTGGGTCTGCTGGCCAGTTGTCGACGTCGGTGGTGGTCATCAGCTGACCACCTTGAGCGATGCCCGTGACCAGCACAGGGCTGAGGTTGGCTCGTGCAGCGTAAACCGCTGCGGTGTAGCCGGCAGGGCCGGAGCCGAGGATGAGGACCTTGGAATGTTTCGTCATGAAAAAATCTGTTCAGGGCTGATAAAGAATCTATTGTAAGAACTCGGACCAAACGCTGCTTTGTGGGGGTTAACGCAGTCCAGACGGCAGCCCCTGCCTGTTTGATCGTTCCTCAACGGGTGCATCCAACTGCGGTAAGCTCTCAGGTGACCCATGACTTACTCACTAGACACCCTGAATTCACGCAACGCCGTGCCCCCCAGTGAGGCGACTGGCGTTGGCCGCTTCGCCCAAGAACTGGGCTTGGTTCTGGGTCTGCTGGCCCTGATCTTTTGGCTTGCCGCTTTGCTCAGCTACACCTTGAACGATGTGGCTTGGTCAACGACCGGCGCGCTTGGTAACAACGCAACAACAGTCGTCGCCCGTAATTGGGGTGGTCGTTTTGGCGCTTGGTTGGCTGACGGCAGTTATTTCCTGATGGGTTTTACTGTTTGGTGGACGTTGGCTGTTGGCGTACGAGCATGGATTGCGTCTTTGGCACGCTGGTTACGTGGTCAATCTTTGTCCGGGTCAGACCTACAGCCGCCAGAGCGTATCAAGTTTTGGGCCTGCTTTGCCCTGCTATTGTTGGCCAGCAGTGCGCTGGAGTGGTCTCGCTTGTATCGTTTTGAGCCAACCTTGCCTGGGCATGCCGGCGGTGTGCTCGGTTATTTAGCGGGCCCTGCCAGCATCAAATACTTAGGCTTTACGGGCTCCGGCTTGGTCTGGATTGCGCTCGGCGTCATCAGCGTGTCCGTTGTGTTCGGCTTTTCGTGGGCCAACACGGCACAGCGCATCGGCGCTTGGGTTGACGAGTTCATTGATTCACGCCGCGAAAAGCGCGAGCTGGCTGAAGACTTGGCGGTGGGCCGCGCTGCAGCCCGTGAGCGCGAAGAAGTCTTGCATGACGAGCGCGTTGAGATGGAAGTGCATCATCCGGTTGCAGTGGTGATTGAGCCAACTTTTGTCGATATTCCAAAGAGTGAGCGGGTCGCCAAAGAGCGTCAAAAGCCGCTCTTCACGGATATGCTGGACTCCAAGTTGCCGCAGGTTGACTTGCTCGACGGGGCGCTGTTGCGGCAAGAAAGTGTGGCGCAAGAAACGCTTGAAATGACCTCGCGCCTGATTGAGAAAAAGCTCAAAGACTTTGGCGTTGAGGTACGGGTCGTGGCAGCCGCGCCCGGCCCCGTGATCACGCGCTATGAAATCGAGCCTGCCACCGGCGTCAAAGGCTCACAGGTGGTGAATCTCGCAAAAGATTTGGCGCGTGCGCTGAGTCTGGTGTCGATCCGCGTGATTGAGACCATTCCAGGCAAGAATTACATGGCGCTGGAGCTGCCCAACGCCAAGCGGCAGTCGATCAAGCTGAGCGAAATCCTCGGCTCGCAAATCTACAACGAAGCCAAGTCTTTGTTGACGATCGGTCTGGGCAAAGACATTGGCGGCAACGCCGTGGTGGCCGACCTAGCCAAAATGCCGCACTGCTTGGTGGCCGGCACCACCGGTTCCGGCAAGTCGGTGGGCATCAATGCGATGATTTTGAGCCTCTTGTACAAGGCCGATGCGCGCGACGTGCGCTTGCTGCTGATCGACCCAAAAATGCTCGAGATGAGTGTTTACGAAGGCATTCCGCACCTGCTGGCGCCCGTCGTCACAGACATGCGGCAAGCGGCCCACGGCCTGAACTGGTGCGTCGCTGAAATGGAGCGCCGCTATAAATTGATGAGCAAGCTCGGCGTGCGTAATCTGGCCGGCTACAACGTCAAGATTGACGAAGCCGCCGAGCGCGAAGAATTTATTTACAACCCTTTCAGTCTGACGCCCGAGCAACCCGAACCTCTTGAGCGCCTGCCGTTCATCGTGGTGGTGATTGACGAGCTGGCCGACCTGATGATGGTGGTCGGCAAAAAGATCGAAGAGTTGATTGCTAGGCTGGCACAAAAAGCCCGTGCCGCCGGCATCCACTTGGTGCTGGCCACGCAGCGCCCGAGCGTCGACGTCATCACCGGTCTGATCAAGGCCAACATACCGACACGCCTGAGCTTTCAGGTCTCTAGCAAAATCGACAGCCGGACCATCCTTGACCAGATGGGCGCTGAAGCCTTGTTGGGCATGGGCGACATGCTGTACATGCCAAGCGGCACGGGTTTCCCGATCCGCGTGCACGGCGCTTTTGTCAGCGACGAGGAAGTGCACCGCGTGGTGGCTTATCTGAAGCAGCAGGGCGAGCCCAATTACATCGATGGCGTGCTCGAAGGGGGAACGGTTGACGGCGAGGGTGATGCGCTGGGTGGAGGCGACCCTGCGGGCGAGAAGGACCCGATGTACGACCAAGCGGTGGAGATTGTGCTGAAGAACCGCAAGGCGTCGATTTCACTGGTGCAGCGCCACCTGAAAATTGGCTACAACCGCGCCGCACGCATGCTCGAAGAAATGGAAAAATCAGGCTTGGTCAGCACCATGTCTGGCAGCGGCCAACGCGAAATT
>JBEDKR010000210.1:0-4397 GCA_041172005.1 Pseudomonadota bacterium | reverse complement strand
TCTTCACCTGCCGTGAAGGATTTGACCGCGGTTTTCAAGGCATTGCCGCCCAGCCGCACATTCACAGCACCAGCCGTAGCGGCCAACACCACACCGTCGTTGCGATTTTCAGAGGCAGCCATCGAGCCGGCTGAAAACCCTTGCGTGTAGTTACGCCAGCTGTCGATGGCATCTTCAAAACTGCCCACCACCGCAAAGCCGATGGCCGTTAAGCGCGCGGGCACAAAATCAATCACGCCCCATGCCAATTTGGCCGCTTGCTGCAGTGCCGGGCTCGCGCCCTCCTCTGCCAAACGGTGCTTGTCAGCCCAATAACGCGAGACGAATTCGCTCATCCGGTACAGGACAGCACCAGCGGGGCCTAGACCAAACGCCGCTAAGACAGAAAACCAACTGAGCACGCCAAACACATGGCGATGCGCCGCTAGAACAGAATGCTCGATCACATGGCGAACGATCTCGCTGCGCGGCAACTCAGTGGCGTCGACCTGCTGCCAATCGGCCAGCAGTTCGCGGGCGGTGTCTTCATCCCCCACTTCAAGGGCGTCGCGGATGGCGGTGAAATGGTGGCTGAACTGGCGAAAACCCAGCGTCATGTAAAGCACCACAACGCTCCAAGCAAAAGCCAGCAAGCCGTGGACACTCCAGAGCAACCAATGAATGGCAAAGGCTAGCACGACAGGGCCCAGCGCCGCGAACGACCAAGCCAGCCAGCCGTGCTGGGTGCGCCCCGCATCTAAGTTGCGACTAGACCACCGGGCCCACGTGCGCAGGCCCGTGTGAATCGCGTTGTCCCGGGCGAGTGGCCGGGCCTGCTCAAGCAGCAGGGCAAACAAGACGGCAAAAAAGCTCATGTCAAATCATAACGGCCCAGCCGCCACAAACGGGTGACTCATGCGGCCAAAAAACGATAAAAATTGCGCAACATCGCGGCAGTAGCACCCCAAATATAACGCTCCTTCTGCAATTCAGGCGCGTCGCTGGTGTACGGCATGGAGAGCCATTCGCGCTGTGCGCCCTCGAACTCAAAGACATGCCGACGGTGATTCGCCGGGTTCATCAGAAAGCGCAAAGGCACCTCAAAAACATCCGCCACTTCAGCCGGATTCGGCTGCAACTGAAAACCCGGCTTGACCAAAGCCACCACTGGCGTGACGATGAAAGCCGAGCCAGTGACATAGTTGGGCAGTGTGCCGAGCACCTCGACATGCCCGCCCGGCAAGCCGATCTCTTCGTCCGCCTCACGCAGGGCGGTGTGCACTGCGTCTGTGTCAGACTCATCTGTACGACCTCCCGGAAAAGCGATTTGGCCTGAATGCGTCGACATATTCTTGCTCCGCTCCGTCAGCAACAACATCAGTTCGTCGCGCATGACCAAAGGGATCAATACCGCGGCCAACGCCGGCACACGATCGCCGAATTTTTTCTCTGTGTTGCGCTCAGGCGTCCACACCGGGGGTTGTAAAAAACGCTGTCGCAAAGCCCCGGGTGTGAGCAGGTGTGCCGGCACATCGGCCAGATGCGTGTCCACGCTCAGCACCGGAACAGTTCGCGGATCAAAGATCGGAAGGGGGCGGGTGATCGTCATTGTGAATGGTTTTGAAACCCCATAAAAAAAGCCGCTCCGAGGAGCGGCTTTTCAAAGGACTCAGGTCCGGGTACCTTAAGCGGCTGCGACTGGAGCAACCACTTTGCGGGCGCCCAGCTTTTCCTTGATACGTGCCGACTTGCCGCTGCGGCTACGCAGGTAATACAGCTTGGCACGACGCACATCACCACGGCGCTTGACTTCGATCTTGGCAATCAGCGGGCTGTAGAGCTGGAAAGTCCGCTCGACGCCTTCGCCATTGGAGATCTTGCGCACGATGAAGCTGGAGTTCAGGCCGCGATTGCGCTTGGCAATCACAACGCCTTCGAACGCCTGCAGACGCTTACGGGTGCCCTCAACCACGTTAACGCTCACGATGACGGTATCGCCAGGTGCGTACGTTGGAATGGTTTTGTTCAGGCGAGCAATTTCTTCTTGCTCAAGGATTGCGATCAGATTCATAAAATTCCACCAAGCTTATTTTTCGTTCATGCACGCGCTACGCTAAAGACCGCAAATCCAGGGAGCAATGAAACAAGTCAAAATTGAACTTGTCATCACGTGGTTGCAGTGGCCGCCAGAGGACTGAAAAGCCCACGATTATAGCCAATTACGGTTTGGGTGAAATGTCTGCCGCCTTGCCGGCCAAAAAAGCTTCGTCGCGTGGTGTCAGCCGGCCATTGGCACGGGCAGCATCCAACAGCTCCGGGCGCCGCAGCAGCGTCAGGGCCAGCCGCTGTTCGCGCCGCCAGCGCTCAATCTCAGCGTGGTGGCCCGACAACATCGCAGCCGGCACCGAGATGCCGCGCCAATTTTCGGGCCGGGTATAGGCCGGGCAATCGAGCAAACCGTCGAGCGCCGGGTTAAAACTGTCCAGCTGATGGCTGCCTTCGTCATTCAAAACGCCAGGCTGCAATCGGGTCACGGCGTCGATCAAAGCCATCGCCGCAATCTCACCGCCTGACAACACAAAGTCGCCCAGACTGATCTGGCAATCCACATGCGCATCAATGAAGCGCTGATCCACGCCTTCGTAGCGACCGCAGAGCAGCACAGCGCCTGCAGAAGCGGCCCAGCCTTCAACCACGCTGTGCTTGAGCGGCTGACCAACCGGCGAAAACAACACGACGGGGACTGGTGCGTTCTCTGTCGTAGCGCGTTCAGCCCGAATGGCGTCTAGGCACAGAGTCAGTGGCTCCGCCATCATGACCATGCCTGGACCACCGCCAAACGGCCGATCGTCGACACGGCGATAACTGCCTTCAGAAAAATCCCGGGGGTTCCAGAGCCGCACTTCCACCTGGCCTGATTCGTAGGCACGGCGTGTCACGCCAGTGCTCAAAAAAGGCGCAAACAGCTCGGGGAAAAGGGTGATGACGTCAAAACGCATGCAGGTGTTTCAACTGCTGGCTGACCTCAGTAGTCGGGCTGCCAGTCCACTGTGATGCGCTTGCCTGGGATGTCCACGCCGTCGACATAAGCCGCGACAAAGGGAATCATGCGCTCGGCAGCGGCTTCTGTACCGTCTTCAGCGACGGCTTGGTATTCCACACACAGCACCGAATGCGGGCCGGTGGTCATGAGGTCGCGCACCGCGCCCAAGCTGACGCCTTCGCGGTTCACGACGTCTAGGCCGATCAGATCGACCCAGTAATATTCATCTTTGGAGGCGCTTGGAAAGCTGCTGCGCGGCAAGAAAATACGCGCACCACGCAAAGCTTCAGCGAGATTGCGGTCATCAATACCGGCGATCTTGGCAACCACGGTATTCGAGTGCACCTTGCACTCGTCCAGCGTGATGGAGACGGTGCCGGAAAAAACTGAAAAGCCGGGACGGAACTTGGCTTCAGGCGCTTGCAAGAGCCAATCTTTGGCTGCAAACAAGGCCTCGGGCTCGGCGCTGTGCGGAAGCACCTTGACCCAGCCCTTCACGCCCCAAGCGTCAAGAACACGGCCAACTTCAATCGCATCATCAGGCAGGCTGGCTGTTTTCAGGCCGGAAAGGCTTTCAGTGGCCATGCTGCTAATTCTGTCTCATGCGTTGACCGATGTTCCTGCTCAGGCAGCCTTAGCGGCGCCCTGCTTGACCAGACGCTCGACTGTGTCGGAGGCTTGTGCGCCAACGCCCAGCCAATGAGTCAGACGATCTTGTTCGATACGCAAAGCTTCTTCGCCGCCACGTGCAAGTGGGTTGTAAAAACCAATACGCTCAATGAAACGACCATCGCGGCGAACGCGTTTGTCAGCCACAACGATATTGAAAAAAGGACGATGCTTGGAACCGCCGCGTGAGAGTCGGATGACGACCATGATTTATCCTTCGGGTGGTGGAGCAACAAAATCGTCACCCCAACATGTACTTGCAGCGCTTGAGACACACGACATGGCCACCCGGCCAGCGAATTGCTGCAAAGCCGCAGATTATAGCCCGAGACCTTACCTGAGCGCCATCAGCCTGACACCCCATGCCATTCATATGCTCCTGATTCGCCCCAGCCGCCCACCAGATCTTGCCGCCATCACGGCTATTTACGCCCAGCACGTGCTGCACGGCACCGGCACTTTTGAAACCGAACCACCGACGCTGGCCGAGATGACGGCTAGACGCGACGATGTGCTGGCCAAGCAGTTGCCGTTTCTCGTGGCGGAAGATGCCGGAACAATCATTGGCTTTGCCTACTGCAACTGGTTCAAAGCCAGACCGGCGTACCGCTATTCAGCCGAAGACTCGATTTATTTGTCACCACAGGCGCAACGCCGCGGCCTTGGTCGCGCTTTGCTGACCGAACTCGCTGCGCGAGCCGAAGCC
>JBEDKR010000209.1:0-4398 GCA_041172005.1 Pseudomonadota bacterium | reverse complement strand
CCCACAAAGGTACGGACGGAAAGTCACTTTTCGTGTCTTTGTCCAGCGTGATACGCGCACACCTGACGGATCTATTTCCGGGCCGTGATGTGTTGCAGTTTTCGCAGTTCCGGGTCACCCGACACTCGGACTTGGCGGTCGATGAGGACGATGTTCTGAACCTGCGCACGGCGCTGCGTGCTGGCCTAGAGCAGCGCCATTATGGACAAGCGGTTCGGCTTGAAATTTCGTCAGGCTGCTCAGACTACTTGGCTAATTTTTTACTGCAGCAGTTTCAGTTGCCGCCTGAAGCCGTTTACCGGGTTCACGGCCCCGTCAACCTGGTGCGCTTAACGCAGTTGGTTGACTTGATTCATGCGCCGAATTTACTTTTCCCGCCTTACCAAGCGTCGCAGCCGAAGCAGTTGATGGATGCGGATTCTTTGTTTGAAAAAATCAAGCAAGGGGATGTTTGTATTCATCAGCCGTTTGAAAGTTTTGATGGTGTGTTGGCCTTTTTGCGTGAGGCCGTCAATGACCCGCAGGTGCTGGCGATCAAACAAACCATCTACCGTACGGGCACTGATTCAGAACTCATGGTCTTGTTGCGTGAGGCTGTCCGGCGCGGCAAAGAGGTCACGGTGGTTGTTGAGCTGAAAGCCCGCTTTGACGAAGAAGCGAATATCAATTGGGCCGAGATGCTGGAGTCGATTGGTGCGCAGGTCGTCTACGGCGTTGTTGGCTTGAAGACGCATGCCAAGATGCTGCTGGTGACGCGGCGTGAAGGTAAACAGCTCAAGCGCTATGCGCACTTGTCGACGGGCAACTACAACCCGAAAACAGCGCGGCTTTATACCGACGTGAGTTACCTCACGGCGAATCCAATGTTGACGCTTGATGTTGAAAATATTTTCTTCCATTTGGCCAGCCAAAGTCGTCTGCCAAAGCTGCGGCAGCTGGTACTGGCACCCTTGCAGTTGCACCAGAAAATGGTCGAGATGATCGAGGCTTTGGGTACCGCTGCAGCCAGTGGAAAAGACACCCGCTTGATCGCCAAGATGAACGCGCTCACCGACGATGGTCTGATGCGGGCTCTAATCAAGGCCGGCCAACAGGGCGTCAAGATTGATCTGATCGTGCGCGGTGCCTGCATGTTGCCGGCCCAGGTTCCTGGCCTCACAGAGAATATTCGGGTGCGCTCGGTGATTGGACGTTTCCTTGAGCACACGCGGGTTTTTTACTTCCGTGCTGGCGACGATGAAACGCTGTATTTATCCAGCGCCGACTGGATGAACCGCAACATGTTCGGTCGGATTGAACTGGCTTGGCCGGTGACCGATCCGGTGCTGCGTCAGCGCATCATTGACGAGTGCTTGGTGGCTTATTTGCATGACACGCAAGACGCCTGGGACTTGTTACCAGACGGTACTTACAAGCGCACAGCCTTGCTGCCGCGCAGTCGCAAGCAGAGTGCTCAAGTGGCGTTGATGGCACGTTATTCCGCTGAGCCAAAGCGCTTGCCCTTGAAGAGCGCCAAGCCCGTCAAGACCGTCAAGACTGTCAAGTCCATCAAATCTGCGAAGCCGTCAGCGAGCCACTGAACCATGGATTTAATCCTCTGGCGACACGCCGATGCAGAAGACGGGCCTGATTTTGGCCCGCCTACTGCCATGACGTCGAGTGTGGCTGATGCCGATTTGCACCGCTGTTTGTCAGCGCGTGGCCACAAGCAAGCCAGTCGCATGGCCAAGTGGGTTGACCGCACTCTGACGAACAGCGCCAGGGTACTGGTCAGTCCAGCCATGCGTTGTGAGCAAACTGTCGTACCGCTTGGCCGAAAGTACAAGACCTGTCCTGAGCTTGCGCCATGGGCATCTGTCGACGATTTACTGGGCTTGGTGCAGTGGCCATTGGCCAAGCTGCCGGTCTTGGTGGTCGGCCACCAGCCCACACTGGGGCAGGTGGTGACGCGTCTGCTGGGCGTTAACGGCGATGAACTTTCGTTCCGCAAAGGGGCCATCTGGTGGCTTCGCAGCCGGGAGCGCGACGGGAAAATTCAGACCGTCGTGGTGACGGTGCAATCGCCCGAATTTCTTTAACGGCTCTTTAGTTAGCTGTCGAAGGACGACCGGTTTTGATGGTCGGCACGGCGGTCAAGGCGCTCAAAAATGCAGCGTCGCTCATGGCAGCAAGGGCCTTGATGCCAGCGCGCAGCAGCTCACTTTTCTTGGCAGAGCGTGAGAGTTTTCCGGCGCGTTCTTTCAACGTTTCCAGCACAACGTATTCGGCTTTAGGAATCGTGAAGCTGTCACGAATCAGCTTTGGCTTCTTGATTTTTTCGACTTTGACTTCTTTGGCGACGATCACTTTGGTGGTCGTTTTAGATGCTGATTTTGGGGCCTGCACTGGCTTGACTGCGGCTGGCGCTGCCTTCGAGGTTGCTGCGCGAGTAACGGGTTTTGCTGGTACCGCTGCAGGCTTTTTGATCAGGACTTTTTGAGTGATGCGCTTCGCCGTGACTGGTACAGCTGGCTTGGCGACGACTGGGGTTGAGGCTGGGGTGGACTTTTTAAGCGTGGACATGAGGCGATCCTTTGTGAGTGAATAAAGGGTGTTAACGGTTTATACAGTTTACACGGTTGAAACAAGTCTTGGCAAGTCCACGCCCTAGGCGTCCTTCAGCGTCAGTGTGCAAAGGGTTTTTTCCCAAGCCATTGATTCTTCTCGAAGCAGATAAGCGGACTGTGGAAACGCCTCCGCCCAACCCGCTCGGCAAAGCAGTGAAAACTGGTTGCCTTCCAGTGTCAGGCGTAAGCCTTTCAGATCGGGTTCACGCCTGGCATGACAAAAAATAACGGCTAATCGCAAGGCCATTAGCTGCTGGACAAAAACACTGTCGCTGAAGTCTGCTTCGAGTTTTCGAAGCTTGCCGCGATGGCCCAGCACCAACAGGCTGAGTCGATGCAGTTCAGGCAAAGCAAAGCCTGGCGCATCCGCATTGTGCAGAATGTAGGCGCCATGTTTATGCGGTTCGTTGTGAGAAATATGGCTGCCAATCTCGTGCAGTTGAGCTGCCCAATCGAGCTTTTGCTGGAAGCGCTCCAACTCTTCGGCAGATCCCTGGTGCATCATGGTCAATAGCTGCGAGGCTATCCGGCTGACCCGTTCGGCATGGGCTAAATCGACATGGAACTTGCGTGTCAGTCCGCGCACCGTGCGTGATCGCAAGTCGGTTTGCGTTTCCTCGCGGTCTAGCAAGTCGTACAGCGCGCCGTGGCGTAAAGCACCTTGTGCCGTGTGCAGGGTGTCTATGTCGAGCAAATCAAAAATAGCCCGCAACACGCTGACGCCACCGCCAATCACCGCCCGGCGGTCATCCTTCAGCCCTTCCATTTTCAAGCGGTCGGCACTTTGGGCTTTGATCAAACGCTCCAGCAGCCAGTCGAGTCCATCGCGGGTCACCACGTCAGCCGGCCACCCAGCTGCGGCCAATACATCGCTGACAGCACCTACAGTGCCAGAGGAGCCGTAGGCCGTGTCCCAGTGCGGGCGACCGAAAGTTTGAATGGCTTCGTCTAAAACAGCTTTGGCCGCGATCTCTGCGCTGTTGAAGGCGCGGGCGCTGAGCAAGCCATCCGGAAAATACTTCATGGACCAAGCGACACTGCCGACGCGCCAGGACTCCATGCTTTTGGCATCCAGCGCGCAGCCCAAAATCATCTCTGTGGAGCGGCCGCCGATGTCAATCACCAGCCTGCGCTCGGTCGATTGCGGTAGCAGATGCGCAACGCCCTGGTAAATGAGACGGGCCTCTTCGCGTCCGGCAATCACGTCAATGGGGAACCCTAGGATTTGATGTGCACGGGTGAGAAATTCATCGCGGTTATTGGCTTCGCGCAGCGTTTGCGTGGCAACGGCTCGGACCTGATTTTTTTTGAAACCGGCCAATCGCTCACCAAAACGCGCCAAGCATTCCCATCCGCGTTGCATGGCTTCGGGCGTTAAGTTTCTGTTGGCATCTAGGCCGTTGCCTTGGCGAACGGTCTCTTTGAGGTATTCGGTGTGATGAATCTGGCCATCATCAAAGCGGCCAATCTCCAGTCGAAAGCTGTTGGACCCCAAGTCCACAGCCGCAAGTCGCGTTCCATTTTGCATAAGCTTCTAATCGTTGATGCGCGCGAGCATAGCACTCAGCTCAAGTGAGATAACCCAACACTGCAAAGTAGTGGCAGCCCGTGCCAGTAGCGACAAAGCCGTGCCAGACAGTGTGTGCGTAACGCAGCTTGGCATCCAGTACAAAAAACACAACGCCGACGGTGTAAGCCAGTCCGCCAGCCACCAGCAGGTTGAAAACTGGCAGTGACACACGCTCAACAATCGGAACCGCAGCCACCAGCACCAACCAGCCCATCGCCAAGT
>JBEDKR010000208.1:0-4426 GCA_041172005.1 Pseudomonadota bacterium | reverse complement strand
CTGAGGCCAAAGAACTGATTCAAAAAGCCGTCGCATTCGCGCCCACAGACCCGTTCATCCGTGACAGCCTCGGCTGGGTTGAATTTCGGCTGGGCAATCAAGCCGAGTCGCTGCGACTGCTGGAGTCCGCCTTCAAAGCACGACCCGACGCAGAAATTGCGGCTCACTTGGGTGAAGTGCTGTGGAACATGGGTCTGCGCGAGCGTGCGCAAGCCGTCTGGAATGAAGGCAAGCGGCTGAACCCAGCGAACGAAACGCTGCTCGAAACCATCAAGCGCCTGCACACCAAAATCTGACCTCATTCGATCATCTAGCCTTGTGCCAAGCAACACCACCTCACCTCGGTCTACAACGCGCTCCGAACGGACCACGTGGCGCGTCAATTTTTTCTGGTTAGCCTGCGCCAGTTTGCTGTGCCTAGCCGGCTGCGTGCAACTGCCGCGCACAAGCATTGAGACGGCAGCCGCAGACATTTGGTCCGGACGGCTGAGCCTGCAAGTGCAGTCCGAGCCAGCACAATCTTTTTACGGCGGCTTTGAAATCAAAGGCGGTCCGTCTCAAGGCGAATTAAGGTTGAACAGCCCCTTGGGCAACACCGTGTTGGCGGCCCGCTGGTCTCAAGCCCAAGCAACGCTTTATTCGGGCAGCGAGACGCGCAACTACATCTCTATTGATGCCTTGATTGAAGAATCCACGGGTGCTGCGCTGCCGGTGGCCGCCTTGTTTGATTGGCTCGCCGGCAAAGACACCCAGTCGAACGGATGGACGGCAGACCTCACGCGCCAAGCACAAGGTCACATTCATGCCCGCCGCACCAACCCACTGCCGCAGTCTGAACTGCGCATCGTGCTGGACACATCTACCCGGTAATTTTGTTGATCTGCAATCGATGACACTGACCGAAACTTCCCTGCCCGACCGCCGCAGCACAGCTCCGCTGAAGGCCATTTATGACGTGCTGGCGCCGGCCAAGCTGAATTTATTTCTACACATCACAGGGCGGCGTGCCGACGGCTACCACTTGCTGCAATCGGTGTTCATGCTCATCGACTGGTGTGACACGCTGCACTTCGAACTCCGCAAAGACGGCGTCATTTCGCGCACGGACTTGGCGCCAACAACTTGCGACGTGCTGCCCGCAGACGACTTGAGCGTGCGTGCAGCCCGCGCTTTACAAGCAGCCACTGGAACGCCGCTGGGCGTGAACATCAGCCTTGAAAAACGCATTCCGGCTCAAGCCGGCATGGGCGGAGGTTCGTCTGACGCGGCGAGTTGCCTGCGAGCGCTACAGCGGCTCTGGGGAGTTTATTTGCCCCCTCAAAAACTACAGGAGATCGCCCTAGGCTTGGGTGCCGATGTGCCGTTTTTTCTCGGCTCAGGACACGCTTGGGTCGAAGGCATAGGTGAGCAACTGACCCCGATTCAATTGCCACCAGCCTATTTTTTGGTGGTGAAACCACCCGTCGGACTGTCAACACCGGCAATTTTTGGTGCGCCCGAGCTGAAACGGGACACACAAACTGCTACAATGCGAGGCTTCGCTGCAAACGACAACGGCCGTGTTTACGGATTTGGCCGAAACGACTTGCAGCCGGTTGCCGAGAAGCTTTGTGCACCGCTGGTTCAGTCTCTTGATTGGCTTGCGACGCAAGGATTACAAGGCAGAATGACCGGCTCTGGTAGTGCTGTTTTTGCGCAAGTTTTGCAAGATTCGATGATTCCGGCAGCCCCAAGGGGCTGGGTCGTCAAAAAATGCAGAAATCTGGGGGCACATCCTCTGACCGGTTGGTAGAATGCCGGTTTTAGGAGAAGTTTTCTAGAGACGATAAGTTAAGTTTATAGGTTGATTGCTGAAGTTAAGGGTTGCCGCAAGGCCGCCACATGACAGCAGTAGACCTGTGTAGGGGTGTCGCCAAGTTGGTTAAGGCACTGGATTTTGATTCCAGCATTCGCAGGTTCGACTCCTTCCACCCCTGCCAAATTTATGGGGCCTTTGCCGCGGACTTTGATTCAAAGTCCGGGCATCGGCCTTTTGTTTTTGCGTGTTTTAGTGTGTCTTTTGCCTCTCCACCGCTTCAATGCCAAACACCGCTGGACCCCACATGCTTCCGCACAACCCTGAATTCATGGTTTTCACTGGCAACGCCAACCCGGGCTTAGCCCAGGAAATTGCCCAGAACCTCGGTATTGCTCTGGGTGCTGCTCATGTCGGCAGATTCTCAGATGGTGAAGTCACCGTCGAGATCCAGCAAAACGTGCGGGCTCGTGAAGTCTTTGTGGTGCAGTCTACCTGCGCACCGACCAACGACAACTTGATGGAATTGCTGATCATGGTGGACGCACTGAAGCGTGCTTCCGCTGAACGCATTTCCGCTGTCATTCCGTACTTTGGGTACGCTAGACAAGACCGACGTCCGCGCTCTGCACGCGTGCCCATCACGGCAAAAGTGGTCGCCAACATGTTGCAAGCTGTCGGTGTCTCACGGGTTCTGACGATGGACTTGCACGCTGACCAAATTCAGGGCTTTTTCGATATTCCCGTTGACAACATTTACGCCTCTCCGGTCTTGTTGGGTGACTTGCGTCAGCAAAACTACAACGACCTGATGGTTGTGTCGCCAGACGTCGGCGGCGTGGTCCGCGCGCGCGCGCTAGCCAAGCAACTAGGCTGCGACATGGCCATCATTGACAAGCGCCGTCCTAAGGCCAATGTGTCTGAAGTCATGCACGTGATCGGTGACATTGATGGCCGCAACTGCGTCATCATGGACGACATGATCGACACCGCCGGCACGTTGCTCAAAGCGGCTGAAGTGCTGAAAGAACGCGGCGCCAAGAAGGTTTATGCCTATTGCACGCACCCGATTTTTTCGGGCCCGGCGATCGACCGCATTGCCAAAAGCGATGCCCTCGACGAAGTCGTGGTGACCAATACCATCGCGCTGACCGACAGCGCCTTGGCTTGCCAAAAAATTCGCCAACTCTCTGTGGCACCGCTGATTGCAGAAACAATCCAGCGCATTGCCAAGGGTGAGTCGGTGATGAGTTTGTTCTCGGATCAAGACAATCTGTTCTGATCCAGGATAAAAAGTGGGCGGCCCTTTTAGAGGCCGCCTTTTACGTTACGAGGCGAGCTGGTCGCGGCCTGCCTCTTCAGGAGAAATAGTATGAAATTCACCGCTTTTGAGCGCGCATTGCAGGGTACGGGTGCGAGCCGCCGTCTCCGCATCACCGGTCGCACGCCCGGTATTGTTTATGGTGGCGCTGACGCAGCAATAATGATCGAGCTCGATCACAACGCACTGTTCCATGCCATCAAAAAAGAAGCCTTCCACGCTGCCATCCTCGAGATGGAATTGGCTGGCAATGTCCACAAGGTTTTGCTGCGCAATTTGCAAATGCACCCTTTCAAACAGCAAATTCTGCACATTGACTTCCAGCGCGTTGAAGCTACGACCCGCATGACGATCAAAGTGCCAGTGCATTACAGCGGTGAAGAAAATTCGCCAGCTGTCAAAGCTGAAAACTGCTTGGTCAACCACGTCGTGACCGAGTTGACTGTGTCCTGCTTCCCAGCGGACATTCCTGAATTCATCGCTGTTGATTTGAGCGCGATGAAAAAAGGTGCACCACTGCATGTCAAAGACATCACGCTGCCAAAAGGCGTGAAGTTTGTGGCCAAGGGCCAAGTCAACCCAGTGCTGGTGTCGGTCACGGCCATCGTCGAAGAAGCCCCGGCTGAAGAAGCGCCAGCAGCTGATGCCAAAGACGCCAAAGGCGGCAAAGGCAAGCCGGCAGCCAAGCCAGCCGCCAAGAAGTAAGCTCTTCACTGAGCCCTGCCTCACGGCCACGGCCCATATCCTCGCAAGAGGGTATGGGCCGTTTTCATGGGGCCTAGGCGCGTTACAGTCGTGCAAAGCATCAACCGACACACAGCATTTATCACGTCATGATCAAACTCTTTGTTGGCCTAGGCAACCCGGGCACTGAATACGAAGCCACGCGGCACAACGCTGGCTTCTGGTGGGTCGACGCCTTGGCACGCGAGCTCAAAGTCAGCCTTGTGCTCGACAAAAGTTACTACGGCGTGGTCGCAAGAACGACCGTCAAAGGCCATACGCTTTGGCTGCTGGAGCCGCGCACATTCATGAATCTATCTGGCAAATCAGTCGGTGCCCTCGCCCGCTTTTTCAAAATCAAGCCCGAGGAAATATTGGTAGCGCATGACGAACTCGACATCGTGCCGGGCCAACTCAAACTGAAATTTGGCGGCAGCCATGCGGGGCACAACGGCCTGCGCGACATCCACGCGCAGCTTGGTAGTGCAGACTACTGGCGTCTGCGCATTGGCGTTGGCCATCCGGGCGTCAAGTCTGAAGTCATCAACTGGGTGCTGCAAAAGCCATCGCAAGAGCACCGCTTGGCG
>JBEDKR010000207.1:0-4427 GCA_041172005.1 Pseudomonadota bacterium | reverse complement strand
CTGACTTTTTTCAGAACATGAAGTTAGGCGTTACATCTTTTGGACCAACAGCGTAGTAAGACCCATCAAACCACCACGGGTTCAGGCTCCAGCAAAATCCCGAAGCGTTCATACACGCTGGTCTGGATGGCTTTGGCGAGGGTCATCACCTCGCCACCGGTCACCGGGTTCTGGCTGCCGCCCTTGTTCACCAAGACCAGCGCCTGCCGGTCGTACACCGCAGCATTGCCAACGCTTTTACCCTTCCAGCCGCAAGCGTCAATCAGCCAGCCTGCGGCCAGTTTGACCGAGCCATCGGCCATCCGGTAGTGCACGATCTTTGGCTCGCGCTCAATGATGTCGGCGCACTGCTCGGCCGACACCGTCGGGTTTTTGAAAAAACTGCCGGCGTTGCCAATCACCGCCGGGTCTGGCAATTTAGCGCGACGAATATCGCAGATCCATTCGAAAATCTGCTGCGGTGTGGTCGGCACTTCACCCATCTGGGCGATTTTCCGGTCGAGGTCGGCGTAGCCCAACACCGGCTTCCAAAGCTTGGGCAAGGCAAAGCGCACGCGGGTGATCAGCGCCCGACCCGCCAAGCCAAAGCCCGGTCCGCCATCGGAAGCTGGGCTGCTGGCATGCTTGAAGACCGAGTCTCGATAGCCAAAAGCGCATTGCGCTGCATTCAGCGTGAAAGTCTGGCCGGTCTGCAAATCCATCGCGTCGAGTGACTCAAAGCGGTCTTGCAATTCGACCCCATAAGCGCCAATGTTTTGTACCGGAGACGCACCGACCGAGCCCGGAATCATCGCCAAGTTCTCGAGTCCCGGAAAGCCGTTGTCCAGCGTCCAGGCCACCAGCTCGTGCCAGTTTTCACCGGCACCAGCCTCGACCACATAGGCCTTGGCGGTTTCACTGACCAAGCGCTTGCCCATGATCTCGACTTTGAGCACCAGTGGCTTCACGTCGCCGGTGATGACGATGTTGCTACCGCCCCCTAGGATGAATTTGGGCGCCGCCTTGAGCAGCGGGTCGCTCAGTATGGCGTTGACATCGGCCTCACTGGCGAGGCGCACCAAGCTGAGGGCCTTGGCAACGATGCCAAAGGTGTTGTAGGACTGGAGGGGAACGTTTTTCTCGACTAACATCTAAAGATTGTCGCACCCACGATTCCAACGAAACCGAAAAAAACATGCCCTCTTTTGATACCGTGCTTGAAGCAGACCTGGTCAAGGTCAAAAATGCCGTCGAAAACTCCGCCAAAGAAATCGGCACACGCTTTGATTTCAAAGGCACGCCAGCCTCGATTGAACTGAAAGACAAAGAAATCACATCGATCGGCGACAGTGACTTCCAAATCGATCAAATCAACGACATCTTGCGCAACAAACTGTCCAAGGCCGGCGTTGATGCCCGCTTTTTAGATGTTGGCAAAGTCGAGAAAATCGGCGGCGACAAGGTCAAACAGATCAGCAAAGTGCGCAACGGCATTGAAATCGAGCAATCGAAAAAAATCCAACAGCTCCTCAAAGGCAGCAAGATCAAAGTGCAAGGCGCCATTCAGGGCGACGCGGTGCGTGTGACCGGCGCCAAGCGCGACGATCTGCAAGCGGCGATGGCGCTGATCAAGGCAGAAATCAGCGAGTTTCCGCTGAGCTTCAACAACTTCAGGGATTAAAAACCTGCCGGGCGGGCTAGGTTTTTAAAGCTTTCAGGCTTTGCGTCCGCTGCCGATCTTTGACTCTTTGCCCTGCAGCAACTTACCGATGTTTTCGCGGTGCCGGTAGATCAGCAGCGCGCTGGTGACGACCAGCATCATCAGCACGTATTTGTCGACATACCAAAGCGCGCGGTCGCCCAGCAAATAGTAGAGCGGCACGGCCAAGGCGCACAGCAGCGCTGACAACGACGAATAGCGGGAAAAGTACGCCACCAGCAACCAGGTGCCGATGCAAGCCAGCCCCAGCAACCAATGCACGCCGAACAGCAGGCCAGCTGCCGTGGCCACGCCCTTGCCACCTTTGAATTGGAAAAAGACCGGGTACAGGTGCCCCAAAAATACAGCTAAGCCAGCGGCCGCCATGGCGCCCTCGGCTAAGCCGAAGTCAGCGCCCTTCCATTGGATGAGCGCAAGCGGCACCCAGCCTTTGATGGCGTCAAGTAGCAGGGTGGCAACGGCGGCTCCCTTGTTGCCAGAACGCAGCACATTGGTGGCTCCCGGATTTTTGCTGCCGTAACTGCGCGGATCATTCAGCCCCAACAAGCGGGTGACGATGACGGCAAACGACAAAGAGCCGATGAGGTAGGCCGCCAGCACGGCGCCGGCGAAATAAAGTGGCTGCAAAACTATCTCCGTTTTTTATAGAACTCAGACTGCCGGGTCGCGCATCTGCCAGCGCACGGCGTCAATCTCTGCCAGCAGTTCAGCCGACAAGGTGGTGCCGAAAGCGTCCACATCTTCGTCCAACTGGGCCACCGACGTCACGCCGATGATCGTGCTGGCAACCTGCCATTTGGTATAACAAAAAGCCAAGGCCATCTGCGTTGGCGTCAGACCGTTTTGGCGGGCCAGCGCGTTGTAGCGCCGTGCTGCTTCCAGCGCATCGACACGGCCCCAGCGCTGCTTTCGCACTGACTCGTAAAGCGCAATTCGGCCCTTGGGCGTGCCTTCACCAGTGGTCCCACTGACGTCGTATTTGCCGGAGAGCAAACCAAAACCAAGTGGCGAATAACCCAGCAAAGAAACACCCAGCCGGTACAAAGTCTCGTCGAGCGCGTTCTCAACCGTGCGGTTGATCAGGCAATACGGGTTTTGCACGGTGGCCACACGGGGCAAGCCATGCTGCTCAGCCAAGCGAACAAACTCATGCACACCGTACGGGGTTTCATTCGACAAGCCAATCGCGCGGACTTTGCCCGCCTTGACCAGCGTGCCCAAGGCTTCGAGCTGCTCATGGATAGAGGTCACCGGTACGTCTTTAGCCGGGTCAAAGTACTGCACGCCGAAAGACGGTACGTGGCGCGCTGGCCAGTGAATTTGGTAGAGGTCGATGACATCGGTCTGCAGCCGTTTCAGGCTGGCGTTACACGCAGCCACGATGTCAGCGCCGGTCAGATCGGGGCTGCCGTTACGGACCCAAGCCATGCCGCGCGCTGGGCCGGCCACTTTGGTCGCCAAGACCATCTGCTGACGCGCCGCCGGGTTTTTAGCGAACCAGTTGCCGATGATGGTTTCGGTCAGGTTGAAGGTTTCAGCCCGCGTCGGCACCGAATACATCTCAGCGGTGTCCATAAAATTGATGCCACGAACGAGAGCACGATCGAGAATCGCGTGCGCTGTGGTTTCGTCAACTTGCTCACCAAAAGTCATGGTGCCCAAGCAGATAGGCGTCACCAGCAGGTCGCTAGAGCCGAGTTTGATTTTTTTCATGGGCGTTCTACGTTCTAGTCAGAAAATAACCGGAGGTCTAGGGCCCGAAAAGCCCAGCAAGGTCTTAGTTTAAAGCCAGCCATCGCCAAGCTTTGCGGGCCCGACAGAAAAGCGGTGATGGGTCTTAAAGACGAGCTAACGTCCGACATCTTTTATCTCAGCAGTAGCCTAGCATCCTCAGGTAGCCCAACAACTTCAGGACACCCCATGACATCATCCATTTCCAAACTTGCTCTGTCTGCCCTTTTGGTGGCCGGCCTCGCAGGCTGTGCCAACATGAGCGAAACCCAACAAGACACGGGCAAGGGTGCCGGCATCGGCGCTCTGGCCGGAGTTTTGTTAGGCGCCGCCACCGGCGGCTCACAAGGTGCGGCACGCGGCGCGGTCATTGGTGGCGCTTTGGGCGCTGGCGGCGGCTATTTGTGGTCGCAAAAAATGCAAGAGCAAAAAGCAGCGATGGAGCGCGCAACCGTCGGGACTGGCGTAGCGGTGAGCCAGACAGCGGACAACCGGCTGAAACTCGACATTCCGAGTGACGTGTCGTTCGCCACAGGGCGCTCGGATGTCAGCGCCAGCTTCGGGCCGATACTGAACCAGTTCGCCACCAGCTTGAACCAAAACCAGGTCACCACCGTCAGCATCATCGGCCACACCGACAGCACCGGCAGCGACGCCATCAACAACCCGCTCTCTGTCGACCGCGCCAACAGCGCGCGTGACTATCTGGCGATGCGCGGCGTCGCCCGCAACCGCATCATGACCGAAGGCCGCGGCTCTCGTGAACCGATTGCCGACAACAGCAATTCGCAAACACGCGCCAAAAACCGCCGGGTTGAGATTTATGTGGCGGAACCTGCGCAGCGTTAAGTTCGCGTCTGCTTAAACCGCTCTTCTTCCTGCAAACGCAGCACGCGGCGTTGCACCTTGCCGGTGGTTGTCATCGGCAAGGCGTCGATGAATTCGATCTCCTTCGGGTACTCATAAGGCGCCAGCAAGCCTTTGACGTGCGCCTGCA
>JBEDKR010000206.1:0-4451 GCA_041172005.1 Pseudomonadota bacterium | reverse complement strand
ACGTGGAGCTTGATCTCGTGCGGGCGGTTCAGTGCGGTGAGCATGGCCAAGTTCAACATGCTCCGAGTCCGGCGGTCTAGCCCGGGACGATTCCAGATTTCGTTCCAGCAGTACTCGGTGACCAACTCTTGCATTGGCATGTTGAAATCATCGGCATTTTTCAGTGAACCGTCGACATAGTCGGCCCCTAAAACTTCTCGGCGCGTCGACAGGCCTTTTTCAAATGCTTCTTTGTTCATGCTGTTTTGTTCTTTCTGTTGGAGGTTGATGAAGATCGTTTATTTGTTTTTCGAGCACGTCTAGCGCGGCCGATTCGGCATTCAGAACATGTTGTCTAGACACTTCCTGCGCCGCTTTAGCGTCTCGGTTTTGAATGCACGCCAGCAAGGTCGATATTTCCTTGATGCTTTTTGGCAGCCTGTCCGTGCGCATCAAAGAAGTGCCGCGCAGCAGACTGACGCGAGACATCAAGCCGCCTAGAATTTCCTGCACCAGTGAATTGCCAGCGCCTGCAAACAGGACACCATAAAAATCAGCCTTTGCGCTGAGCACATCTGAACGTGATTTTTTGAGACCGGCGATTTTCAGTCGTTTGACTGTGGCGGCCAGTTGGCTGACAGCATCGTCGCTGGCGAGACGGGTGAATTCGTGGGCAACATAGCTTTCCAAAATACTGCGCAGCGCATACAACTCGCGTGCTTCAGCCAAGGTGATGGAGGCTACTTCCGGCCCGCGATGGGGCACTTGCACAATCAGCTTCTCAGCCTCGAGTTTGCGCAGTGCTTCACGCAAAGAAGGTCGGCTGACGCCCATCGATGCGCACAATTCGCGCTCAATTAATTTCTGGCCGGCCTGCAACTTGCCGCTGGTGATGGCCTCGCGCAAGTGGTTTTCGACCTGCGCACGCAAGGTCTCCGGCTTCAATTCGGCAAGCGATAGACTCATGCGGCGAGATTATTTTTTGTATGACAATCTGTCAATCTAGGGTCTTCCACTAGATTCAAACGCCAAACCGCCTGGCTTGAGGCTGGCTTACTTGGCCGCGATAACCGGAATAGCCGCCGACACGCGCTGACAAAAGCTGTCGATCCGCGCGCCTTCAATCCAACGCACCACAGCCACCAAGTCCCGGTCAGGGTCAATCCACACCACGCTGGCACCGGCACCGATGCAAAAGTAGCTGGACGCTGAGGCACTGGGGCAAACGCCGCGCAGGCGATTCAGCCACACCAAGGTGCCGTACCAAGGTGCGATGTTGCAAGGCGTTAGCATGCGGCGCACCCAAGCTTGTGACACCACTTGTCTGTTGCCGACGCGGCCTTCGTCCAGCATCATCTGGCCGATCAAGGCTTGGTCAACACTGCCGATCGACAAACCCGCGCCCCAATGCGTACCACCCGGAACAGACTGCATGCGCTGACCATCGATCTCGACCCAGCTGTTGTCATAGCCTTCCCAGCGCCAGTTGTCGCTGGCACCAACCGGCTGAGCGATGGCCTCGCGAAAGACATCTGGCAAGGGACGCTTGAACAAGTGCAGCAGCGCCAGCCCCAGTTGGTTGATGCGCACGTCGTTGTATTCCCAGAACGTGCCGGGAGTTTGCAGCGGGCGAGCATCGCCCTTGTTGCCAACGTCTTTGGCGTCAGGTCGCGGCGGCTGGTATTGCAAATGCCGGTAGCGGTCGACTTGGTCCGGAATACCGAAACACGCGCCTTCCCACTCGCTGGTTTGCTGCAGCAGTTGCAACCAAGTGATGGACTGGTTGTGCGCAGTGTCAAAGCCAATGCCTTTGATTTTGACGCTGACGGGTTCATTCAAGTCCGGCAACAAGCCCCGGTCGTGGGCGACGCCGGCCAGCAGCGCGAGATAGGTTTTGGCGATTGAAAAAGTCAGATCGGCCCGCTGCGGCTCGCCCCACTCGATCAGCTGCCGCCCCCCCACACGCACAACACCGGACACAGGACCGCGCGGATGCACCGGCCCGAGCAGCCGGTTCCACGGCGGCGGGTCCATGTTGTGAATGCCCCAGTTGTCGTTGTTGTCCCGGCCCCAAGCGGTTTCATGGGCGATGGAAAAATCAACGGCGCTTTGGAGTTGGGCGAGATCAATGGCAGGTGTTGTCATGGGCTGGTATCAATCTACGGAAGCACCGGATGCAGCGACAACTTTGGCCCACTTGTCGGTTTCTTCTTGCATCATTTTTCCGAAATCTGCGGGCGTGCCAGCAATGGGCAAACCACCCAGTGCCGCAAGACGCTCTCGCATTTTTGGGTCAGCCAGCGCGCGGTTCACTTCAGCGTTGACTTTGTCTATAGCTTCACGCGGCGAGCCTTTGGGCATGCCAATACCAAACCACGCGGTGGCCTCATAACCAGGGACGGTCTCGGCCACCGTGGGCAGCGCTGGAAAGGAGGGTTCACGGCCCACCGAGGTCACGGCAAGGGCGCGAATGGTGCCGCCCTTGATGTGGGATGCAGACGAGGGCAAGTTGTCGAAAAACACTTGCACCTGACCGGCGATCAAGTCGGTCAACACCGGGCCGGCGCCTTTGTACGGAATGTGCGTCATGTTGCAGCCGGTCATGACTTTGAACAACTCACCCGACAGGTGGGTCGATGTGCCACTGCCCGAGGAGGCCATATTGACCTTGCTCGGGTTGGCCTTGCAGTAGGCAATGAACTCAGCCACGGTTTTAACCGGCAGGCTGTTGGTCACCACCATCACGTTGGGCGTGCGCACCAAGCCGGCGACCGGCGTGATGTCACGGATGACGTTGAAAGGCAGCTTTTTGTAAAGCGATGCGTTGATGCCGTGGGCGGGATTCACCAAGAGCATGGTGTAGCCATCAGGCGCCGCGTTCACCACCGCTTCGGTGCCGATGTTGTTGCCGGCACCTGGCCGGTTCTCAACGAGAAAGGGCTGACCCATCTTTTCCGTCAGCCATTGCGCCATGATGCGCGCCAGCACGTCCGTGGTGCCCCCCGGTGGGTAAGGCACAACCCACTTCACGGGGCGCACCGGGTAATCTGCTGCGGAAGCGGCACCGATGCCCGTGCTCAAAGCGAATAAAACCAAAAGAGGTAATCGGAAGAAACGAGTGAGGCGTGTCATTTATTTTCCTAGTCGATTGAGTGAGTCCAAAGGAATAACAGACTCGAGACTATTTTTTTTAAGACAGACTGTCAATCTAGTGTCTTCCACTAGATTCAAAGCCCGTAAGATCGCGCCAATTAATTTTTTAACCCTGTTGCAGCAGCGTAAGCTGCGGAGAAACAATGTCTGATTTTTTGAGCCAAGCCCGTACCCTGCTCGGCGATGCCCATGTTCTGACCAGCGACCTCGCTGGCTACGCCACCGATTGGCGCGGCAAGTTCACAGGCGTCCCGTTGGCGGTTTGCCGGCCGGCCGACACGCAGCAGGTAGCCGCGCTGGTGACGCTGTGCGCAGCCCACGGCGTGAGCATCGTTCCGCAAGGTGGCAACACCAGCATGTGCGGCGGCGCCACGCCAGACAGCAGTGGCCAGCAAATGATCTTGAGCTTGTCGCGGCTGAACCGGGTGCGCGACATCTCGCCGCTGAACAACACCATGACGGTCGAAGCCGGCTGCGTGCTGCAAACATTGCAAGAGCTAGCGGCCCAACACGAGCGCTTGTTTCCGCTGTCCTTGGGCGCTGAAGGTTCTTGTCAGATTGGCGGCAACATTGCCACCAATGCCGGCGGAGTGCAGGTGCTGCGCTTCGGCAATACGCGCGACTTGGTCTTGGGCCTTGAAGTGGTGTTGCCCGATGGCCAAGTGCTGAATCTGCTCAAAGCCTTGCGCAAAGACAACACCGGCTACGACCTGAAACACCTGTTCATTGGCTCGGAAGGAACACTGGGTGTCATCACTGCAGCAGTGCTCAAACTGTTCCCTGCGCCACGCTCCAGAGCTGTGGCTTTTGCAGCGTTTCAAACGCCGCAGCAGGCTTTGGAATTGCTCGGCCTGATGCGCGGCGCCATGGGCGACCGCTTCACCGCGTTTGAATTGATGAGCGACGCCAGCGTGGCCATGGTCAAGCGCTATTTCCCGGCCACGCCGGCGCTGTTTGCCGAGTCCTACCCTTGGCATGTCTTGATGCAAGCCAGCGATGGTGGGGAGCAAGCCGCGCTCGACAGCGCTTTTCAGGCGGCACTTGAAATCGCGTTAGAGCGCGGCGTCATCGACGATGTGTTGATCGCCACCTCTGAAGCGCAAGCCAATGAGCTGTGGATGGTGCGCGAAAACATCAGCGAAGCCCAACAACACGACGGAGGCAACATCAAACACGACATGGCTGTGGCGGTGTCCAGCGTGCCGGCCTTCGTTGAAGAAGTTCTGCCGCTGTTGCATGCTGCTTATCCGGGTGTCAGACCGGTTGTTTACGGCCACTTGGGCGACGGCAACCTGCACTTCAACGTCTCTGGCCCGGCC
>JBEDKR010000205.1:0-4466 GCA_041172005.1 Pseudomonadota bacterium | reverse complement strand
CATCATCGGTATTCCCAACCATGGCGTACTGCAACTCGGCGACACGCTGACCGAAGGCGAAACGCTGCTATTCACCGGCTTGCCGTTTTTTGCCCCGGAAATGTTCCGTGCTGTTGAAGTCGCCGACCCGCTGCGCAGCAAGCAGCTGCGCGCCGGCCTCACGCAGCTGGGCGAAGAAGGTGCGATTCAAGTCTTCCGCCCGATTTCGGGTTCCCTGCTATTGCTCGGCGCCGTCGGTCAACTGCAGTTTGAAGTCGTCGCGCATCGGCTTGAGCACGAGTACGGCGTCAAAGCCCGCATCATGGGCAGCAACTTCAATTTGGCGCGCTGGGTTACTTGCGATGATGCCAACGAGTTGAAGAAATTCATGGACGCCAACGCACACCGCGTGGCCTTAGACGCTGTTGATGCGCCGACGCTCTTGGTCGACCACAGCGCCACGCTGCGCGCCGTTGAACAGCAATGGCCGAAGATCAAATTCCACGCCCTGCGGGAACATGCAGGATTGGTGTTCCAAGCGAAGATGTAGTTTTTGAGTGATCACGCTCGCAGGTGCGAGCGTGATCAGCGATGGTCTTCAGGGCAGCCGCAGATGAAGTGTCCTCACAACAAAATTCTTGCTGATTTAAATCAAAGTGTTGAACGGTCACAGCTGCGTTTTGGACCGCCGATTGCATTAACTTTTAAATCCGTCGTGACCCACTGCGTCCTGCAAGGCCTTAAGCAGCCGCTGAACCTCGGGCTCCGGCACCATCACACTTGGATTGCGATGGTCTAACAAGCTGGTACTGTGCACAATCAGACGGTCAATCGCGTCCACCGGCAAACCTTGGTGCAGCAATTCGTCATTCATCACCAGCAATACCAGTTCGTCCACAGCAGGGTCGAGTAGCAGCGACTGAGCGCGCTCTAAAAGTGACGCACCCCGCAACGCGAATGGCTGCCCCTGCGGGCCCAATGTTTGCTGGTGGCTGGTCAAGTAACAACCGCCACTTTCAGACAGCCCCTGCAATGCCCGCGCCTGATGCCAAGCCGACTCGTCGCCGACGATGACTGTCACGGGTATGCGACCGCCATCAGGCATCAGTTGGCTGAAATAAATGGGGATTGCCTTTACAGACAAGGGCCCGGCACCCATCAATGGCGCGGAATTGAGCTCGTTCAAGATGGCGCCAGTGTGGTACCAAGGTTGAGTAATATCTTCGGTGATCAAGTCGATACCCGCCACATCCAAGCCAAACAGTCTGGCTGCACGTACCGCCAAGTCTAGGTTGTCAGGGTGTATTTGCGCCGTCAGGTCTTCTATATCGCCGCCCCATGGATCAGTTTGCAAGGGCCGCAGAAAAACCCGCGATCCTTGGGCGGGCACGCTGTCCCAGCCCAGACCCTGCTGCTCCAGCAGGCTGAACGCCAGCGCGTCATCTGGAAAAGGCTTGAAACGCTTCCACCAAGGCTTGATCAGCTCGGCGGCATTGGCGCCCGCCACCAGTTCGGTCACCGTGCGCTGCGCATCTCCCACCACAGACTTCGGAAGACGTTTCACGCAATACAGCATCCGCCCCCTCACCAACAAGATGCGGTGGCAGTACCCAGCCACCATACGCTCCACCAACACACGCTGCGACAGCGCCCGAGCGATCTCGAAGGCCTGACGTAAAGCCGACTCGTCGCGGATACCCACCGTCACGCCCTCACCTCGGTCGCGGTCAACCGGCTTGACCACGAGCGGCCAGCCTAATCGCTGCCCAGCCTGCAAGGCCTGCTCGACGCTGCTGACCAACAGATGCTCCGGCGCCGGCAAGCCCGCTAGCCGCAGCACAGTGGCCGCTGTCATCTTGTTTTGCGCCACCCGAGCCCCGATCGCCGAGTCGGTGTCCACGCCACTGCTGCGCAAACGCCGCGCCCGGCCACCCCAGCCAATCAGGTACTGCCCACCCCCCAAAAAGCTTATGGGCATGCCTGACGCATGCGCAACGCGCAACAGGTGAATGGTGGACCGCCCGGCTGACACCGTCGCCGCCAGCGGCCGAATCATGGCCGCATCCAGCCTCTCACACACCGCATCAGGCGCCAAATCGCGCAACTTGCCGTTGCACCAGTCCTGCAACAAAGCCGCAACCTGTTGGTGCACCTTGATGGTGGCCGAACGCAGCATCCCACCCGCACACGGCACCGCCAAATTCAAGGTGAATTGGCTTGGCGTCTGCGCAGACGCCCGAATGCTCAACACCCGCCCAGGCTCAAAAGCTGGAACCCGCCCCATCTGCAACAGCAGCTCGGCCTGTGCCGACACCCGCCCTCTGACCAAGACCTTAGATTCACCCAGAGCACCTAAGTCCAACAAGAACACCCTGCGTAGCCAATCATCCATACGGCTCAACGGCACGCTGCTAGGTACCCGCAAATTCAAGTCAAATACCAAACAAGGCTGCCTCAGACCATGGCGGTAGCCCAAGGCCATCGTCGCTGCTGGCGTTGAGTCTTCAGTTTTTTGCACCATTCAATCTGACCTTACGGCTATAGCTATTGACGATTTTGTAATTTTTAGCGATTATCTAGCTGCATCTTGTTTTATTTTTAGTTTTAAAGGAAATTTTCGTGACCAACTTCCCGCAAACCACCGATTTACTCGCTCCTTACGGTTCCCTGCAGCATGTGACGCTGGCCGCCAAGGTTGGTGAACCAACAAAAATTAGCAACAACGGTCAGACACCAGTGCTGCGCCCAGCCGGCCCGCCGGCGGCTCCTGCAGCCAGCGCCGCCGCCTGCGTTTAAATGCCCGCACGGTTGGGGTGCGGCTGCACCCCAACCGTGCTCACTGAGTTCAACGTGACAGACTATTTTTTGCCCAGCGCTTCACGTGCCAACGTGCTCCGATCCGCTATGGCCGCCTCATGGCACAGCAGCCTTGCACACTCGCTTAAATTCTTCCCCGACAAGCCAATTGCTGCGTCCATTCAACTGCCGCCCCATTGGTTGCCCACTGCACTGGATTACGGCGCTTACTTTGATCTACACCTCAACGCGCTCAAGCTCGACCCAAGTGAAGTCCTGCAGGTTCAAGAAACCGCTTTGCAGTGGCTGTGGCAGCGCTTTTCAGCCCCAACTGACCTGCAACCTCATTTGCCACAGTTTTCGGGCCTGAGCATCCAAGCCTTAGGGCCACCCGACTTCTCGATCGTTGAGGCTGAACGCTTGAAGCGGTGGCTCGACACCGATGCCCAGCAACCCTTGCATCTGCAGACTCCCGACCCTGCCCAAGTGCTAACCGCGACGCATGTGCTGGAACAAGCTTGGGACTTGATGGCTGCGGTGGCGCCCGAACTTCGCGACGAAATAGCCATCGTTTCGCCCCAAGTGCTGCTCGCGCGCAGTGCCGCCCCCTCGGGAGGCGGTTTCGGGGGCGCATCATCCTTTTGCCTGTGGGGCTGCTTGGCGTTGAACGCAGAAGCTCTGGTCGACCCATGGGACGGCTTTGTCAATTTGGTGCACGAGTCAGCGCACGGCCTGCTGTTTGCTCACGCACGGCGCCAACCCTTGGTTCTCAACCCCCCAGAAGAACGCTACGCGTCACCCCTGCGTTCTGACCAAAGGCCCATGGACGGTATCTTTCACGCGGCCTTTGTATCGGCCAGGGAGATCTGGGCCTTGCGCCAAGCACTGACTCACTCAGGCGAGCTACCGAGCGACAGCGTCGACCCAGCACGTGACGGCTTGCAGCAACGCCTGCAAACCAGAGAGAGCGCATTTCGCGCCTGCGACGCCCAACTGACACGTTGGGGCCAGCTTTCCGACCTAGGCGCTGCGATCATTAAAGAATGTCGCGATCACATAGGCATGAGCGCCACCAGCCCTGTCACCTCGCCAAAAAAGGCAGCGGCAAAGCCGTCTTGTAGCGCACCTGCTTCAAGGCAAAGCTAGACCTGATTTTTTCAATGCCGGGGATCGGTGTCAGCTGCTCCAAAATGAAGCGTTCCAGCGCGCCGATATCGGCCACCGCAATGCGGATCAGGTAGTCACTGTCGCCGGTCATCAGGTAGCACTCCATCACTTCGTCGTGCTCGACGATGCGCCGCTCGAACTCGCCCAAAGCTTCTTTGCTTTGCGAGCGCAGGCTGATTGAGATGAACACGCTCAGACCCAGCCCAAGCGCCGCCGCGCTGGCAATCGCCACGTAGCGGTCAATCACCCGGGCGGCTTCGAGTGCCTTCACGCGCGCTAGGCAAGGCGACGGGCTTAAATGCACGCGCCGCGCCAGTTCCACGTTAGACAGCGAACCGTCACGCTGAAGCTCATCGAGTATCTTTAAATCCAAGCTGTCTAGCTGCATATTTCACAATTTTTATATTTCACGGCATTTTATGCCAACCTCAAATACAAACACACTACATTCAAGCAGAAGCTTCTGCAGCGGATTGCGTAAAGTAGACAGGCCATGAACGATCACACCCACACCTCCCTCCTCG
>JBEDKR010000204.1:0-4471 GCA_041172005.1 Pseudomonadota bacterium | reverse complement strand
GGTTGAAGACCGCGCCAAGATTGAAATTGAAGTCACGGCGGTCTTGCCGGACTGAGCCTGCCTTTTTCAGACCTTCAATGCGAAGCGCGGGCTCGCGACATCGCACTCAACAACTCTGCCATGGACGCACGGCTGTTCAGGCCCGGGCTGTCGCGCTGGCGTTGCGCAAAAACCCGCCAGGCCTGCGCAGACTGCAATTCCATCGCGCCATAACGCACCTTGACCCAACCGGCCTTGACCAAGTGTTGCAGGCCAGCCGAAAACAAGGTGCGTGTAACGCCGCACAAAGCGGCAATCTGGTCTTGCCCGGTGGGGATGTCCACCACGTCGAGATCCGGCGCTGGGGCCTGTGCTTCGGCAAATTGAGCCAGACCCATCACCAGGCGCAGCGACGAGGAACCGGCTCGCATCATCGCCAGCATGGCCGTGTGCTGGCGTGCATGCCTGGCCATCAGCTGCAGCAGAGCGGCTGAAAAATCAGGCTCTTCCCGCATGGTCTCTTGCAGGCATGTACGGCTCATGCCGATCACTTCCACCGGAGTCAGGCAGATGTAGTCAAGATCGCTGGGCTGCCCGTCCACCAACACTTGTTCGCCAAACCATGCTTGGGGGCCGTACAGATGCAAAGGCATCCGGTGGCCGCACTGCAAGGGCATGGCCGCTGCAACGTAGCCAGTCATGACGCAGTTCCAGGCTTGTACACTGCCGCCCCTGGCCCAGATCAGCGCCCCTTCATCAAACGACCGGATCGTCAGCAGTGGCTGCACATGGCGGATGCGCGCCTCGCTGAGGCGCATGTTTTGCAGCAATTGCTGTGCATATTTGGACAAATTGGCGCCTTCCGGGTTGCGGTCACACATCTCGCAGGCCATTTGCAGGCGTAGCCGGTATTTATTTTATTAATTATTTTTTGCTTTATTTTCGACACTTTTATACTACAAAAGTACGAATTAATGCGTTACTTAATTTGATAAAACCGCATCTCTTCTACCCTCGGGTCACGTGCAGGCAGGGCGGAGGGTGAAGTCAAACAGCGACCTATAGACGACAAACTGAGCCATGCCAACTACGCGCGGGAAGGCTAGGTTGATCAAGGTCCATCGTGAATTCGTTTTGCACACCCCCGTGAGACTTGCACGAAGTCCAGCGGCACCATTTACGACGCAGATATTTTTAAATGCGGTGCGGCGCCAAAACCAAGGGCAGGTTTTTTGCACGGTCTGTGCAAGCTGAAAGGGCTGTGAGCAGAAACAAAAAAGCCCTCGGTTAAGAGGGCTTCGTTGACAAGCAGGAAGCTTGTTTTTTATGGTTGCGCGGGCAAGATTTGAACTTACGACCTTTGGGTTATGAGCCCAACGAGCTACCAGGCTGCTCCACCGCGCGGTATGTCTTAATTATAACGCTTATTCGGCCTTAGCGCCGTCTGTGACTGCATCTTCGCTCACATCAGGACGGTCGACCAGCTCAACGAGAGCCATCGGCGCGTTGTCACCCACGCGAAAGCCCATCTTCAGGATGCGTGTGTAGCCGCCTGGACGTGCTTTGTAACGGGGGCCGAGTTCAGCGAAGAGCTTGACGACCATGTCGCGGTCACGCAGACGGTCAAAAGCCAGACGCTTGTTGGCCAGGGTGGGCTCTTTGGCCAGCGTGATCATGGGCTCAACCACACGACGCAGTTCTTTGGCTTTAGGCAGCGTGGTCTTGATGGCTTCGTGCTGAATGAGCGAATTCATCATGTTGCGCAGCATCGCCAGGCGGTGTGAGCTGGTGCGGTTGAGTTTACGTAGTCCGTGTCCGTGTCGCATGTGCTTGTTTCCTTCCAGTTTTTTAATTCAGGCAGCCGTGTCAGGTACTGCCCGTGCACTGCCCCGTTGCCGGGGCAAATTTCAATTAACGCTTGTCGAGGCCGGCGGGTGGCCAGCTTTCGAGGCGCATGCCCAGTGTCAGACCACGGGAAGCCAGAACTTCCTTGATCTCGTTGAGCGATTTACGGCCCAGGTTCGGCGTCTTGAGAAGTTCGTTCTCAGTGCGCTGAATCAGGTCGCCAATGTAGTAAATGTTTTCGGCCTTCAGGCAGTTGGCCGAACGCACGGTGAGCTCGAGCTCATCGACGGGGCGCAACAGGATCGGGTCGAACTGCTGCGAGCTGCGCTGAACCGGTGCGTCAAACGCAGCCAGTTCATTGCCCTCGAGCTGTGCGAACACAGCGAGTTGCTCAACCAGAATCTTGGCCGAAGCACGGACTGCGTCTTCAGCAGACACGGCGCCGTTGGTTTCGATTTCCAGGACCAGCTTGTCCAGATCGGTACGCTGCTCGACGCGGGCGCTTTCGACGGTGTAGCTCACGCGCTTGACGGGCGAGAACGAAGCGTCAAGCACAATGCGGCCGATCGATTTGGTCGAGTCGTCACCGTAGCGGCGCACAGTACCGGGCACATAGCCACGGCCGTTTTCAACCTTGATCTGCATGTCGATCTTGCCGCCGTGCGACAAGTTGACGATGACGTGTTCGGGGTTGATGATTTCAACATCGTGCGGCGTCTGGATGTCAGCGGCGGTCACAGGACCTTCGCCGTCTTTGCGCAGGCTCAGGGTGACTTCGTCGCGGTTGTGCAACTTGAAAACCACGCCCTTGAGGTTGAGCAGGATGTTGACAACGTCTTCTTGCACGCCGTCAATCGACGAGTACTCATGCAAGACACCGGCGATGGTCACTTCGGTGGCGGCATGGCCGACCATAGAGGACAACAAAACGCGGCGCAGTGCATTGCCCAGCGTGTGACCGTAGCCACGCTCGAAAGGCTCCAGCGTCACTTTGGCGCGGTTGGCAGCGAGCTGCTCAACGTTGATGGTTTTTGGTTTCAGTAGGTTGGTTTGCATGCAGTCTTCCTCTCAATACCCTCGGCTCATTACACCGATAAGGCCGGGTGAAGCAACCTGAGCCAGCAGTGCCGGCCCAGGAACGGGAAAAATTAGCGTGAGTACAGCTCGACGATCAACGATTCGTTGACGTCAGCGGCAAATTCGTCACGGTCAGGCACCTTCTTGAAGACGCCTTCGCCCTTGTCGATGCTCACATCAACCCAAGCGGGCATGCCCACTTGCTGAGCCAGTTGCAGGGCTTCGAGCACACGGTTTTGTTTCTTCGACTTTTCGCGCACACCGACGACATCGCCGGTCTTCACGAGGTACGAAGGAATGTTGACCGAGTGGCCGTTGACAGTGATCGCCTTGTGCGAGACCAACTGACGTGCTTCAGCGCGTGTTGAGCCGAAACCCATGCGGTACACAACGTTGTCCAGGCGGCATTCCAGAAGGAACAGCAAATTGGCGCCGGTGTTGCCTTTGCGGCGGTCAGCTTCTTCGAAGTAGCGGCGGAATTGCTTTTCGAGCACGCCGTACATGCGCTTGACCTTTTGCTTTTCACGCAATTGCAGACCGTAGTCTGAGGTGCGCATGCCCGAAGTCCGGCCGTGCTGGCCTGGCTTGGAGTCGAACTTGGCCTTGTCACCAATCGCGCGACGGGCGCTCTTGAGAAACAGGTCAGTGCCTTCACGGCGGGAGAGTTTGGCCTTGGGGCCTAGATAGCGTGCCACTTGAGTGTCCTTTTGTCATCTGCTGCACACAGTGCAGGAGCCCTCGGTACGAAACCTGTCGGCGGTGGGCTTGGGTAAAAATGCCTAAAGCCTGGAGGGCCGCCGAAGCAGCCAACCAGGCCCGTGGCAAGGGGAATTAGATACGGCGGCGCTTTTGCGGGCGGCAACCGTTGTGCGGAACCGGGGTCACATCAGCAATAGAGTTGATGCGGATACCGAGTGCGCCCAAGGCACGCACGGACGATTCGCGACCAGGGCCAGGGCCCTTGATTTCAACGTCCACGTTCTTGATGCCTTGCTCAATGGCGGCACGGCCGGCCACTTCAGACGCGACCTGCGCGGCGAAAGGTGTCGATTTACGTGAGCCCTTGAAACCCTGACCACCCGACGAAGCCCATGACAAGGCATTGCCTTGACGATCGGTGATCGTGATGATGGTGTTGTTGAAAGACGCGTGGATGTGGGCGATACCATCGGCCACATTTTTACGGACTTTCTTGCGAACGCGTTGCGATGCGCTATTGCTTGGTGCTTTTGCCATGAATTACCTTCGATTATTTCTTCAGGGACTGCGCTGCTTTGCGCGGACCCTTGCGGGTGCGTGCATTCGTGCGCGTGCGCTGACCGCGCATCGGCAGGCCGCGACGATGGCGAAAGCCACGGTAGCAACCGATGTCCATCAAACGCTTGATGTTCATGGTTGTCTCGCGACGCAAGTCACCTTCAATGGTGAACAGGGCGATCTGGTCGCGGATCTTTTCGAGATCCCCGTCAGTCAGATCCTTGATCTTCTTGGCATAAGCGATGTCGCATGCCTCGCAGATCTTGCGTGCACGGGTGCGACCGATGCCAAAAATTGCAGTCAAGCCGATTTC
>JBEDKR010000203.1:0-4527 GCA_041172005.1 Pseudomonadota bacterium | reverse complement strand
AGATGCAGCAGGGGGTTCGCGATCAAACGCTTGGGGCAATAATTAAAAGACAGACTGGCAGAAGAGATCGCCAATAGACGATTCAAAAGAACAACAAGCGGTGCGCACGCGAGGTGCAAAAGGCCGTTGCCTGCAGCCACGAACCGGCTATTCGCCGGTTGGTGAAAGTTTCGGATTCGTGAGGTTGAACCCGAAAAAGTACTTTGTCATTATATTGACCGAATTAATGATGATTAAATTTGGTATTTTTTAGTCATTAATTTGAGACGGTGTTATCGCCGTACAAAAGACGCAATCTGATCTGCTGCGACATTCCGGCGCCTCAAGCTCCTATAATTTTCAGCTCTACATTCGAAGACACTCCCCCCTTGCAAAATACTGCGCCGTCTTCGCCAGAAGATCAACATCACAGCACATCCCTTCGGCTTTTTTATGGGATTTTTGGGCTGATAGGGCTTCACGCCTTGGTCTGGGTGCTGGCTCATGGCATTGCCAACACCAATCTAGACAGTTATGCAGACATGCTGGAAAACTACGCATGGGGCCAAAACCTAGCGTGGGGCAGCGCCAAGCACCCGCCATTTTTTGCGTGGGTCACCGGCGTTTGGTTTTTGATTTTCCCCACCCAAGACACGGCTTATTACTTGTTGTCGTTCCTGAACGTGGCCCTTGGTCTGCTCGGCGTTTACCGCTTGGCGCAGGCCTTGCGCCTGCCAAGCTTGGCTCTGCCGGCAGCTTTGCTCTTGTGCATGGCTTTTCCGTACAGCACCTTGGCAGCTAAGTTCAATGCCAATTCAATTCTGCTGAGCCTGTGGCCTTGGGTCGCCGTGGCTTGGGTGCACAGCGTGCGCCATGCTGGCCGCTCAGGCTGGCTGTGGTCTGTCGCGCTGGGTTTGTTGAGCGCGATGGCGATGCTTAGCAAATATTACAGCGGTGTTTTTTTACTGGGGATTTTTCTGGTGGCTTTGGTCAGTCACGAAGGCCGAAGCTGGTTTGTCACGCCCAAGCCTTGGCTGGCACTGCTGGTCTTTGGACTGGGCTTGCTGCCGCACCTGCAATGGCTGCGTTCGCATGACTTTGTGACCTTGCAATACATCAGTGAACAAGGCGGCGAGAGCGGTACCGACTGGCGTCAGGTGTTTAAGTTTGCGCTGGCGCCCATGGCTTATTGGTTGCTTCCTTGGCTGCTGAGTGCTTGGCTGTTTGCGCCCGGTCAGCCAAGTTTTGTCCAGCGCTTGATGGGCTGGCCACCGCGCTTGGTGCGTTGCTGGCTGCCTCAAGGTTGGAGCGACACTTTGTTCTGGTTGGCCATGCTGCCGTGGCTGATCACCTTGGTGTTTGGGGTGACTGGTTTTGTGGAACTGTCGCTGCCGTGGGCGATTCCTGTCGGTTTTGGTTTTTCTTTGCTGTGGTTACGCAACCTGACGGCGGCACAAGCCGATGTCTCGCAGGCCAGCCCGCCGTTACGGCGCTGGATGCTCGGTTGGTGCGTCGTGGTGGTGCTTGTCAGTCCTTGGCACGCTTGGTATCAGTCCAAAGAAGGCGCCAACAACTTTTACCTGCCGCGCAGAGAGGCCGCGACTGAGCTGCTGAATGGCTGGGAACAAAGGCACCCAGACCTGCGCTTGCGCTGGGTCGGCGGTGCTTGGGCTGAGAACGCGCTGTTGGCGTTTTACGGTGATGATTCCATTCAGGTGGTGCCCGGCGTGCCCGATCAATTCCCGGCCACGGTCAACCCCTTGGCCGGTTGGCAACGACAAGGCGGCTTGCTGCTCTGCCCATTAGGACAGCTTGAAAAACCGACTCCAACCGATTGCCCGCAGCAAATGCAGGCTTGGCTTGAAGCCCACGGTCAGAAGGCCGAGCCGATTCGCATCACGGTTGAAAGCCAAGGCTTTTGGATTTCAAAGCGAATCCCGTTTGTTTATCTGGCTTTTGACTATCTTCCAATCCGGCCTTGAGCGTTTTCGTCACTGCCGAGCCTGTTTGACTGATCTGCGCTCGGGTAATAATCATCAATATTCCTCCTACTTGGGTTTGTAGTGCGTCTTAATTCCATCAAGCTCTCAGGCTTCAAGTCATTTGCCGAACCGACCAACTTCGTGCTGCCAGGCCAGCTCGTCGGTGTGGTTGGTCCGAACGGTTGCGGCAAATCCAACATCATGGATGCCGTGCGTTGGGTGCTGGGCGAAAGCAAAGCCTCTGAGTTACGCGGCGAGTCGATGCAAGACGTCATCTTCAGTGGCACCACCACTCGAAAATCGGCCAGCCGGGCCAGCGTTGAGTTGGTGTTTGACAACGCCGACCACCGCGCGGGCGGTCAGTGGGGCCAGTTCGCCGAGATCGCGGTCAAGCGTGTCTTGACCCGCGACGGCACTTCCAGCTACTACATCAACAACCAGCCGGTGCGTCGCCGCGACGTGCAAGACGTGTTTCTTGGCACTGGTCTTGGCCCGCGTGCCTACGCCATCATTGGTCAAGGCACGATCAGCCGCATCATTGAGTCGAAGCCTGAAGAGTTGCGTCTGTTTCTGGAAGAAGCGGCCGGCGTGTCCAAGTACAAAGAACGCCGCCGAGAGACTGCGAATCGCCTGTCGGACACACGTGAAAACTTGACCCGTGTCGATGACATCTTGCGTGAGTTGAACGCCAACCTCGAGAAGCTCGAAAAGCAAGCCGAAGTCGCCATGCGCTACAACACGCTGCAAGCTGACGGCTCGCTCAAGCAGCACCAGCTGTGGTTCATGAAGCGCACTGAGAGCGAGGCTGACCAGTCCAAGGTCAAGGCTGATTCTGAAAAAGCTGTCAACGATTTGGAAAGCCGCGTGGCCGATTTGCGCCACATCGAAGCTGATCTTGAAACTGTCCGGCAGGCGCACTACTCCGCCGGCGACCAAGTGAATCAGGCTCAAGGCAAACTGTACGAAGCCAGCGCTGAAGTCGGCCGACTGGAGGCCGAAATCCGCTTTGTGGTCGATGGCCGCTTGCGCGTTGAGCAACGCTTGGCACAGCTGAAAGAACAAACTGCCCAATGGGCGACCCGCCAAGAAGACGCGGCATTTGAAACCGAGAGTCTGGCCGGACAAGCTGTTGAGGCGGAAGAAAAAGCCGAGCTGCTGGCGGCCCAGACCGAAGACCGTGTCGGTCAATTGCCGGCGCTTGAAGAAGCCTTGCGCAGCGCACAGACCCAGGCCAACCAGCAACGCAGCGGTGTGGCGCAAGTGCAGCAGCAAATCCAAGTCTTGGCCGCTGACCAACGCAACATTGAAGAGCAAAGTCGCGCGTTCGAGGTTCGTCGTGAACGCTTGCTGGCTGACCGCAATGCCCTGAATGCGCCAGACGAAGCCCGCTTGGTGAACCTGAACGAGCAGTTCAAGACCGCACAAGAAAGCCAAGAAATGGTCGAGGCGGTGCTGCACGAGCTGACCGACAGCGTGCCGCAACTCGATCAAGAACGGCGCGAAAAGCAACAAGCCGTCAACAGCGAATCAGCCCGTCAAGCTGACTTGTCAGCGCGCATGGAAGCGCTCAAGGCGCTGCAAGAAAAAGTCAAAACCGACGGCAAGCTCAAGCCGTGGCTGGCCAAGCATGGCTTGGATTCTTTGCAGGCTTTGTGGAGCCGTATCAACGTGGAGCAAGGCTGGGAAAACGCGCTTGAAGCGGCATTGCGCGAGCGCCTCGGTGCGCTGGAAGTCAGCCGCCTGGACATGGTGCGCGGTTTTGCCGGCACCGATGGCCGTGATGCGCCGCCTGCCAAACTGTCGTTTTACGCCGTGCCCATGGCCGGTGCTGCCGTTCGTGCTGGCACCGCAGGCTTGCGGCCCTTGGCTGATTTTTTGCGTTTGTCGGACGCCGGCCAAAGTGCTTTGTTGGCTGACTGGCTGCAAGGCTGCTACACCGCTGGAAGTCTGGACGATGCGCTGAGCGCTCGCACCAAGCTGCAGGCGGGTGAGGTCATTTACGTGCAGGGCGGCCACGCTGTGACGCAACACAGCGTGAGTTTTTATGCACAAGATTCTGAGCAAGCCGGCCTGTTGGCGCGCGCTCAGGAGATTGATAACTTAGAGAAGCAGTTGCGCGCACAAGCGCTGATTGGCGACGAAGCCCGCAGTGCGCTGATGCGTGCTGAGTCGGCTTATGCCGACGCGGCCCAACGTTTGGCATCGGCCCGCCGTGATGCCGCTGAAGGCCAAAGCCGCACGCATGGTTTGCAGGTCGAAGTGCTGCGTTTGACGCAACTGGCCGAGCAGACACGCGCCCGCAGCGAACAAATTCAGGGTGATCTGCAAGAAATTGACGCGCAGATGGACGAGTTGCAAGAACGCCGCGTGACCGCCGAAGCGCGCTTTGAAGAGCTAGACATGCAGCTGGCTGACAGCCAGGAACGCCACGCCCAACTGGACGATCGCGTGATCGAGACCGACCGCAAGCTCAATGAATCGCGCGAACAACAACGCACGCTGGAACGGCAAGCGCAAGAAGCGCAATTCGCCTTGCGCAGCTTGGCTTCTCGACGTGACGAATTGG
>JBEDKR010000202.1:0-4552 GCA_041172005.1 Pseudomonadota bacterium | reverse complement strand
ACGGCGCGCAAAAAGTCTGGCACACGCGGTTGACGGATGAGGCCGCTTTAGTGCTTGAGTGCGAGTGGCTCAAATCAGCCGTGTACGCTGGCCGTAGCAGCCGCGTTCAGGTCGAAGAACTCGACGCCAAAACCAAATACTCGGCGCGGCCGGGGCAAGTTGGCTGGCGAGAGCTCTGAGCGCTCTTAACAACACGCTTTAATGCGCGCTGATCAGCCGGCCAATGTCCGGCCAGCGCCGGTGCAGCCAGACCCAGGCCAGCAGCCCGATGCACATCATGCACAGCGACGCGATGGCGAGTGCCACGGTGGAATGCATGATCAGCGGCGCCAACACACCTGCGACAAGGCCATTCGCTGAAGAGCCGATGAAGGCCTGTAAAGACGAGGCCATGCCGCGCCGCTCGGGGTAGAGGTCAAGCACCAGCAGCGTCACCACCGGCATCATCACGGCCCAGCCAAAAGCGAAGATGGCGATTGGAAACATGGCCCAAACCACGTGCGCGGCAAAGAACACATTGGCAGCGACGTTGAGCACGGAGACCACCAGCATGATCATGAAGCCGTAGCGGATTTGCTGCTTCGGTGGGATGCGTCCGGCCATGCGTCCGCTGGTCCAGGCGCCGGCCATGATGCCGCCGATGGTCAGTGCAAAAAACCAGAAAAATTGCGACGGTGCCAGCTGTAAATGGTCACCCAAAAAAGCCGGTGCCGACAGCACGTACAAGAACATGCCGTTGAAGGGAATGCCGCTGGCCAGCGCCAACAACAAAAAGCGTGGGCTTGACCCGAGTTGCCAGTAGCCCCGCATCAAATGCTTGGTTTCGAACGGTTGCCGTTGGCTCGGGTGCAGCGTCTCCGGCAGTAACTTGTAGTTGGCGAGCCAGAGCGCCACGCCCACCGCCGACAAAAACCAAAAGATGCTGTGCCAGCCCAAATGCACGAACAGCCAGCCGCCGATCATCGGCGCCAGCGCGGGTGCCACGCCAAAGTAAATCGTCACTTGGCTCATGACTTTTTGGGCCTCTGCCGGCGGAAACATGTCGCGAATCACCGCCCGCGACACCACAATGCCGGCGCCGGTGGACAAGCCCTGCAAGGCGCGGAAAAAAACCAGTTGGCTGATGTTTTCAGACAGCGCGCAACCGACCGATGCCAGCGTGAAAACCGCAATGCCCCAGAGCACCACCGGGCGTCTGCCCAAGCTGTCTGACAAAGCGCCATGGAACAAATTCATGAAGGCAAAACCAAACAGATAGGCCGACAGCGTCTGCTGCATCTCTGCAGGTGTGGCGCCTAGAGAAGTGGCCATGCCAGAAAAAGCCGGCAAGTAGGTGTCAATTGAAAACGGCCCGAGCATGCCGAGCACCGCCAGCAAGACGGCCAACGCCCAGCGCGGCGCACGCCAGAGGGTGGCGGCGTCCGGGTTCATTCGGCTTTCAGTTTGAGGGCGGCGTCGTACAACTCGTTGCGTGACGCTCCAGTGATCTCGGCGGCCAGTTTGACGGCTGTTTTGAGTGGCAGCTCAGCCAGTAACAAGCGCAACACGCGGCCGCCGTCATCCGCGGCAGCCGCTTGTGGGGCCGGGTGCAGCACCAGCGCAAATTCACCCCGCAAACGCTGCGGACTGGCGGCCAGCCAGGCCGGTAGTTCACTGGCGGGCAAGGTTGCGATTTCTTCAAACTGCTTGGTCAACTCGCGTCCTACCGTGATGGCTCGGTCTCCCAAGGGCGCAAAGGCGCGGGCCAGCGCCTCCATGCGGTGCGGCGCTTCCAAAATCACCACCGCACGTTTTTCAGTCAGCAAGGTCTGAACGGCTTGGTCACGCTCGCCGGCTTTGCTTGGCAAAAATCCGGCAAACACAAAACCGCTGTCGCCGGAGATACCGGCCACGCTCAAGGCGGTGGTGACGCTGCTGGCGCCTGGCAGCGGCATGCTTTTAAAACCTGCCGCGCGCACCGCAGCCACCAGCCGCGCACCGGGGTCACTGATCGCGGGTGTGCCGGCGTCGCTCACATAGGCCAGGCGTTCACCGCGTTGCAAGCGGTTGATGACGCTGACTGCCGCTTCGGCTTCGTTGTGCTCGTGCACTGGCAGCAGGGGTTTGTTGACGCCGTATTGGCGCAGAAGGGTTTGTGTGTGGCGAGTGTCTTCGCAACCGATGGCATCGACCAAGCCCAATACGTGCAATGCACGCAGGCTGATGTCGGACAAATTGCCAATGGGCGTGGCAACCACGTAAAGTGTGGCTGGCGGGTAATGTTGCAGGCCAGCGGCAACCCGGGCGGCCTCCAAGGCCAAGTCGAAAGAAGCGTTCAATGTGGTTTTCCAAAAAACAAGCGGCAGCGCCGATCGGGCAGATTACCACCAAGCGGCGTGGCGATGCGGCAGAAGTCTTGGCCTGTGCGTACCTGACGGGGCAGGGCTTGCGCTTGGTTGAGCGCAACTTCAACACGCCGGGCCGCGGCGGTGGCGAGATTGACCTGGTGATGCGCGCGCCTGATGGCACGCTGGTCTTTGTTGAAGTGCGCCAGCGCAGCACGGCTTCGCACGGTGGGGCTGGCGGCAGCATCACGCATGCCAAGCAGCGCCGCATTGTTTTTGCGGCCCGACATTATTTGATGCGTCTGGCGACGCTGCCACCATGTCGCTTTGACGTCGTGCTGGTGCAGGGGCCGACGCAGCCCGCAGGCCAGCAGACGATTGAATGGTTGCAAGCGGCATTCGACGCCTCTTGATGCGTCTTGACACATGGGCGTGAGCGCGGCGCGCTATCATGGAGGGCATGATTGAACAACGCATTGAGCAGCACTTCATCGACAGTGCAGACCTCAAGTACCAGGCTGCGCAAGTCCTGTCTAAACCCATTTCTGCCGCCATTTCTGCCATCCTCGCCAGCGTGACCAGCGGTGGCAAGGTGCTGGCCTGCGGTAACGGTGGTGGCGCTGCCAGCGCGCAACATTTCGCCGCCAAGTTTGTGGGGGGCTTCGAGCGTGAGCGCCCCGAGCTGGCCGCTATGGCACTCTCCACCGATTCTTCCATCGTCACCGCCATCGCCAACGACTTTGATTTCAAGGCCATCTTTGCCAAGCAAGTGCGCGCCTTTGGCAGCGCTGGCGACGTCTTGCTGGCCATCAGCAGCAGCGGTAATTCAGCCAACGTGCTGGCCGCTATTGACGCGGCACACGAACGCGACATGACCGTGGTGGCGCTGACCGGCAAAGGCGGCGGCAAGATGACCTTCGCCTTGCGCGAAACCGATGTGCATATTTGCATTCCGCACGACCGCACCAGCCGCATTCAGGAGGTTCATATTTTGGCCCTGCACTGTATTTGTGATGGTGTGGACGCTCAATTACTAGGTGATCAGGAGTCCTCTACATGAACCCATCCATTTTCAAACGTCGGTTGTTCGCAGTCGGTTTCACCGTCGCTGTCATCGGCGTCGCCGGCTCGCTCACGGCTTGCGTGCCGCTGGTCATAGGCGGTGCGGCTGCCGGCACTGCGCTGGTCGCCACTGACCGCCGAACCGCCGGTGCCCAGCTCGAAGACCAAGGCATTGAACTGCGCGCACTCAGCGAGGTGCGCAACACCTTCGGGACGCGCGTGCGTGTCAATACGGTCAGCTTCAATCGGCAGGTTTTGCTGACTGGCGAAGTGCCCAACGTGCAAGACAAGCAGGCCGTCGAAGACTTGGTGAAGAAGGTCGAGAATGTCGATTCGGTCGTCAACGAGCTAGGCATTCGCAGCACGCCTTCACTGGCGGACCGTTCGGGCGACTTGCTGATCACCGGCCGCGTCAAGGCGGCGATTCTGGATGCACGTGACTTGCAAAGCAACGCCTTCAAGGTCGTGACCGCGAACAACACGGTCTACCTGATGGGGCGCGTCACCAAACGCGAATCCGATCGCGTGACCACCATTGCCCGCGGTACCTCGGGCGTGTCGCGGGTGGTTCGGATCTTTGAGACCATCAGCGAAGAAGAACTACTGCGCTTGCAGCCTTCACGCGCTGCACCGGCTAAGACCTGAACCGGCCTAGCCTTTGCCTGATCCGATACCTGATTCAAGCGCCTACTTAAGGCGTTTGATCAGGCTGGAGGTGTCCCAGCGGCGCCCACCCATGGCTTGCACGTCTGCATAAAACTGGTCGACCAAGGCCGTGACAGGCAGGCGTGCGCCGTTGTGTTTGGCTTCGTCTAGCACCAACCCTAAGTCTTTGCGCATCCAGTCGACGGCAAAGCCGAAGTCGAACTTGTTGGCAACCATGGTTGTGCCGCGGTTCTCTAACTGCCAGCTTTGGGCGGCGCCCTTGCCGATGACGTCAAGCGCCAGATTCATGTCGAGGCCAGCTTTTTCGCCGAAGGCAATGGCTTCGCTCAAGCCCTGCACGAGCCCGGCAATACAAATCTGGTTGACCATTTTTGTCAGCTGACCGGCACCGCTGTCACCCATCAAGGTGAAGGCTTTTGAAAAGGCCAAGCCTGCTGGTTTGACGTTCTCAAAGGCGGTTGCATCGCCGCCGCACATGACGGTGAGCGCGCCGTTTTGGG
>JBEDKR010000201.1:0-4557 GCA_041172005.1 Pseudomonadota bacterium | reverse complement strand
GCGTCGTTGAGATGGTTTTCCGCCAACATCGCGGGTAGCAATCTCAGCGTGGTGTGTGTAAGGCCGCTGATGGTGTTTTTTTGCACTAGCGACATGTCTTGGCCTAGCCACTTGGTGCCCCAGCCGGTGCCGGCCAGCAAATAGGGCAATGTGCGATCAGGATTTCGCACTATCAGTGCTGAATGGCTGGCGTGCAGACTGGTTCTGGCGGCTTCAACTATTTTATCGACCAAGCCACTGACATCTTGATCTGTCAGCGCTTGGCGGCCAAATTCAGCGAGCAGGTTTTGCTGATGAACCTGGTCGAGCAAATCACTTTCGGATTGTTTTTGCGCGCTGACATCTATGTCAATGCAGATGAACTTTTCAAGCTGCGAGGCCGTGTCAAAAATCGGCACGATGCTGCGCTGGTGCCAATAGCTGTGGCCATGCGCGTGATGAATCTGCACCTCACCATGCCATACCTGCGGCGAGGGTTGCCAGTCATCGACGGTGGTGAAGTCGAAGGAGCCAATGTCTTGCAAACGCCGGCCCAACAGAGTGGTGCGCGGAAGGCCGATGGCCGCGACAAAGCTGTCGTTGGCATAGGTCAGCCGGCCTTCGGTGTCGAGTTCACAGACGATGGTGGCTTCGTCCATGGCTTTTTTATGCTGGATCAGCGTGTCCATCAAGACATCAATGCGTTGTCCAAACTGCGCCCGCAAGCTGCCGGCAGTGCGGTTGATGACAGCAACTGCTTGCCTGATTTCCAGTGGTGCTCCTTCTGACAAGCCCGCCTCTGCGTTCACAACCCCGGCGAGCACCTCGGTTTCATAAGCCTGCAGGCGGTCGAAGTTGCCCAGCCAGCGCCGCAGCATATAACGCATGATTGTGAGTCCAATGCCTAGGCCGAGCAGCACAAAGGCAGTCATGCTGAGCGTCAAGCGCCATTGCTGATTGGCGATCTGAAAGGCATCGAAGCGCAGCGTTAATTGGCCATAGTCTCGGCCACCTGCACTCACCAAATACTGTACTTCGGGCAAGCGCGAGCTCACCACCTTGAAGAGCCATTCAGGGGCATGGAGTTCTGAGGGTTCCAGCGTCTGGATCGAGCCGCCATGCTTGTCTTTGTAGATGGCTTCGTTCAGCGGCGAGTTCGGGACCATGGCGGCGAGGGTGCGCTGGATGGTGTCGAAGTCACCGATGACCGCGCTGCTGGACAGCGTAGGCATCGACAAATCGACCATTTTCTGTACGTTTTGTAAGCTGTCAGCAATGAGCACCGAAAACCGCTTGGCCATCAACAGACCAAAGCCGGTCAAGCCAAACACCAAAATAGACACGGCGTAAATCAAGAAAACACGCGAAGCCAAAGACTCTGGCACCTTCCAACGAAAGAAACGCTTCACGAGACATCCAATCGGGTCATACCATGCGCAAAGTCAGACGCAGCCACGGCGCTCAGCGCAAGCTGGCCGGTGCGCGGCGATAAAAGTCGCGGTAGGCGGCGTAGTCTGCGTCAGCAGCCGCCACAAACGAGAGCGGACTTTTGGCCTGGGCGGCGCTGGCGGCGGCTTCTAGCACCTGCTGGCCAACCGGGTCTTTGTGCATGCCGAGAAAGGCTATGGCCACGGCTTTGACCTTGGCCGGCGGCACCCTAGGCGAAGCCATCAGCGCCAAGTCGTTGAAAGGCGGGGAGCTCCAGAGAACGCGGAACTTGCGGTCTTCCCGTTCGGCGTACTCTGCCACCAGCTGGGAGTTCGCGCCCATCGCGTCAGCTCTGCCAGCAAGCATTTGGCTGAAGGCACCGTCGTGATTTCCGGCAAAGACGGCGGTGATATTGACTTTTTTCTCGCCCAGGTGCGCGAACGTGACTTTGTAGGCCACCAAGGCTTCCGCACCTGGAAAGGCCACCGACTTGCCCTCTAGGTCGGCCAAGGTCTTGATGGGCGAGATCGCGCGAACCACGATTTGCCCATTCACGGGCGGCGCGTTGCGTCTGCCGAAAACCTTCCAGCCCAACTTAGCCCGCTCAGGGCTGAACAGGTGGTTGGTGAAGGCAAAGTCAGACTCCCCAGCCACGACAGAAGCCGTTGTCTCTGCCGAAGTGCGGCCCAACCGTAAGCGCAGAGGGACGCCACTTTGGCCCGACACGTAGGCGAGGATCGGGTTCCAGTAGGTCGCCATCAGCTCTAGGTTGTATTGGTTGACGGGTGAGAAGTTGTAGCTGGTCTCGGTGCTCACGGTCGCTTGAGGGGCTTGCGCTTGAACGGTGCAAGTGACGCCCAAGAGGATGCTCAAAATCAGCGCGAATGATGTTCGTTTGATTAGCATAAGGATTGTGAAGTTACAAATTAATATAATCGCAACAATTGTAATGATATATTTCATTTAAATGATTATGCTCAAATTAGTCAAGGCATTTCCACAGCTTGGTTGCCGCCGCATTGCCTTTGGTCATGGTGTTTGACCGCCGCCGACAGCAAAACCGGGGTGCGGCCGGCCCAACAGCACAAAGCGGGTGTCAGCCCTACGCTTGGGTGCTCTTAAGCTTGCTGGTAGTCCTTGCGGCGAACTGGATTTTTTCGCCTCACTTGCAAGGCCGCGCTCCTTTGGTGGGGATCACGCTGCCAATCATGATAGGGGCTATCTGCGGCGGATTTCGACCGGCGTTGCTGGCGACTTTTTTGTCTTTGTTGGTTGGTATTTACATCGTTGGACTCCGCTGGGGTGAGCCGATTGAGCCCTATCAGCAAGTGCAAATCGTGATGTTCTTGATCTTCGGCTTGGTGATCAGCTGGTTTGGCGCAAAGCACAGAAAAATACAAGTCGAGCTCGCCGAGTTGGCCTTGGCCACAGAAAAACGAAAAGACGATTTTTTGGCCATGCTCGGTCATGAGCTGCGCAATCCCTTGTCTGGCATCAGCTCGGCCGCTAGGCTGTTGAAGCATGCCGCGATGGACGCCCGTGGGGTGGCTGAGAACGCCAACATCATTCACCGCCAAGTAGCCCACATGACGCACCTGATCAATGACTTGCTCGACGTTTCAAGGGTAACCCGTGGTCAGGTTCAAATTGAGAAAACCCCGGTTGACTTGGTCGCGGTGATGCATGCTGCCGTTGAACAAGTGGGCGCGCTGGTCGAGCATCGGCAGCATCGGCTGATTGTGGACTTGCCGAAGCAGCCGGTGTGGATGCTGGGTGACAACACCCGCTTGGTCCAGATTGTCACTAATTTACTGGTCAACGCGGCGCGTTACACCCCCCCTCATGGGCTGTTGACATTAACCTTGTTGGTGACCCAAGACCAAGCGCAAATAAGTGTGCAGGACAACGGGGTGGGGATCGCGCCAGAACTCGCTGCCCATGTGTTTGAACTGTTCGTTCAGGCCAAACGCAGCACCGATGGTGTGATGGGCGGACTCGGCTTGGGCCTGTCCTTGGTCAAGAGCATGGTCGACGCGCACGGCGGCGAGGTCAGCTTGTTCAGCGCTGGCTTAGGCCAAGGTTGCACCATCCGCGTGAACTTACCCTTGATGACCGCCGCAGAAAGTGCGCTAACCACGGTCGTGAAGCCGGAGAAAAAGTCGGACATCGTCATGCCCGTGCCATTGGACATATTGGTGGTCGACGACAACCGGGATGCCGCGCAACCGCTGGCCATGTTGCTGCAGTTCGATGGACACCGGGTGGCCGTGGTTCACAGCGGGCAAGAGGCTTTGCAGCTGGCAGAGTTGGACCGTTACGACGCGGCTATTTTGGACATTGGTTTGCCTGACATGGACGGCTATACCTTGGCGCGCCGTCTGCGCGCCATGCCACATCAGTCGGAGGCCACGTTGATCGCCCTCACCGGCTACGGCACAGAGACGGACAAAGCGCGAGCGCTTGACGCCGGTTTTGACCAGCATTTGGTCAAACCGGTGGACGACGTCCTGTTGTCGGCAGCACTCAAGCAGGCATCGCAACGCGTCAGATCTCATCTGTCAAGCGCCATCGTTTGATCTGAGTCAGCCCCTAGGACCGCCAACCATGCTCAGAAAATCCTTAATCGTTGCTCTCTTCATCGCCCTCAGCCTGATCTTGGTGCCGAGGCTGTTCAATCGTTTTCCGGCACATGCCATGGTCAACGCGCCGATGGTCGAGCTGCGTTCGCCGGTTGAGGCCGTGGTGCAGAAAATAGACAGCAGCGCGACTGGGCTGTTTGAAGAAAGTCCACAAACCATCGTCACCCTCAAAACGCGTCTGGCCGACCAACTGCTGGCCTTGCGCGGCCAAGAACAGATGCTGCAAAAGCGGGCGGGCAGTTTTGTGGATGATGAAAAACAACGCTTGCAACTTGAACTTGTGGCCCGTCAGGGCGACTTGCGCCGGGCTGACCTAGACATGGCCAGCGACAGCCGCGAACTCACTCGGCAGCAAGACCTGACTGAGCGGGGCTTCATCAGCCCAGCCCAACTGGACATCGTCAAGCTGCGCAGCGAAAGCACCAAGGTGGCGCGCGACATTGCGACGGCCAACGCCAGCCGGGCTAAAAATAATCTGACAGCGCTGACTCAAAATGGTTTTGTTGGTGAG
>JBEDKR010000200.1:0-4578 GCA_041172005.1 Pseudomonadota bacterium | reverse complement strand
ATTCAGTGGGAGACCGGCGAAGAAGCCGACGCGCTGTTTGCCGCTTGGTGTGAAGGCCGTACCGGCTATCCGCTGGTCGATGCCGCCATGGCGCAAATCAACCAGACCGGCTACATGCACAACCGGCTGCGCATGGTCGCGGCCTGCTTTTTGATCAAAGACTTGGGCATCGACTGGCGCCGAGGCGAGCGCTACTTTGCCGAAAAATTAAATGACTTTGACTTGTCAGCCAACAACGGCGGCTGGCAATGGGCGTCAAGCAGCGGCTGCGATGCGCAGCCTTACTTTCGTATTTTCAACCCGGTCAGCCAGAGCTTGAAGTTTGACCCCGATGGCAAGTTCATCCGCAAGTACCTGCCGGTGCTGGCGGGCTTGCAGGGCAAGGCATTGCACAGCCCGTGGGAAGCAGCACCGCTCGAATTGGCGGCGGCGGGCGTGACATTGGGAAAAAACTACCCGCTGCCGCTGGTGGAGCACGCCGAAGCGCGGACTCGCACGCTAGAGCGCTATGCGGTGGTCAAGAAGACCACCGCCTGAACTTCAGATGTCGACCATCTCGAAGTCTTCTTTGCGGGCGCCGCACTCAGGGCAGGTCCAGTTCATGGGCACGTCGGCCCACAGGGTGCCCGGCGCAATGCCGTGCTCAGGCGCGCCAGCGGCCTCGTCGTAGAGCCAGCCACAGATCAGGCACATCCAGGTTTTTGTTGCAGTTGTAGTCACAGCGTTAACTTTGCTTTCGCGAATAGAATCAATCCAAGAATTGTATCGGCGAGGCGGTGCCTTTTGTCATGTTGGCAAAATCCTCAGCCAAAATCACCGCACATGGCACATCCCCACACTCCCCCGGCTCCTCCGGCAGACGCCACCGCAGACACGGTTGACAGCGCGCCCGCCTGCGTCATGAGCTTCAACGCCAGCGACCCTAGCGGCGCTGGCGGCTTGACGGCCGACATCATGGCGATCGCCTCTGCTGGCGGCCACGCGCTGGCGGTTGTCACGGGTGCTTATTCACGCGACACCGCCGAAATCTTGGACCACTTTGCCTTTGACGACGACGCGGTCTCCGAACAAGCCAGAGCCGCCCTCGAAGACATGCCTGTCAGCGCCATCAAGGTCGGCTTCGTCGGCAGCCCCGAAAACGTCAGCGCCATCGCCGAGATTGCCTCCGACTATGCCGACGCACCGCTGGTCGCCTACATGCCCAGCTTGTCTTGGTGGGAAGAAGACCAGATCGACAGCTACCTCGACGCATTTCGCGAACTCTTGCTGCCGCAAACCACCCTGCTCACAGGCAACCACAGCACGCTCTGGCGCTGGCTGTTGCCTGACTGGTCGGGCGACAAAAGCCCAAGCGCACGCGATATCGCCAAGGCCGCCGGTGAGCTGGGCGTCCCCTTCACCTTGGTCACCGGCATTCCGGCTGCCGAGCAGTTCATTGAGAACGTGCTGGCCACGCCGCAAAGCGTTTTGTACAGCGAGAAGTTTGAGCATTTCGACGCCAGCTTTGCCGGCGCTGGCGACACCCTCAGCGCGGCTCTGTCGGCGCTGTTGGCCAATGGCCACGACATGCAAAGTGCCACCACCGAGGCCCTGACGTACCTCGACCACAGCCTGAACGCAGGCTTTCAGCCCGGCATGGGCCACTTGGTGCCTGACCGCATGTTCTGGGCGCAAGCCGACGACGATACAGATGAGACAGACGACCCGTCCAGCCCCACCGATCCATTGATCTCAACCCCCTCTTTTGACCTCCCCCCGAATGGCACAAAACACTGACTCCGCAACGCCCACCTTGTCCCGCAACGACGCTTTTTTTGAACGCGCCAAGGCGGTGATTCCTGGCGGCGTGAACTCTCCTGTTCGGGCCTTCAAAGCCGTTGGCGGCACGCCGCGCTTTGTGCAGCGCGCGCAAGGCGCTTATTTTTGGGATGCCGATGGCCAGCGCTACATTGACTACATCGGCTCCTGGGGCCCGATGATCCTTGGCCACGGCCACCCGGCGGTGCTCGAGGCCGTGCAAAAAGCCGCCCTCGATGGCTTTTCCTTTGGCGCGCCAACCGAGCGCGAGGTCGAGCTGGCAGAAGAAATCATCAAGCTGGTGCCCTCGATTGAGATGATCCGCCTCGTCAGCTCAGGTACCGAAGCCGCCATGAGCACGTTGCGCTTGGCACGCGGTGCCACCGGTCGCAACAAGTTCATCAAGTTCGAAGGCTGTTACCACGGCCACGCCGATGCGCTGCTGGTCAAAGCCGGCTCGGGCTTAGCAACTTTCGGCAACCCGACAAGTGCCGGCGTACCGGCTGACGTCGTGCGCGACACGCTGGTGTTGGAGTACAACAACCTGGCTCAGCTGGAAGAAGCTTTCAGCCTGCACGGCCAAGATCTCGCCTGCGTGATGATCGAACCCATCGCCGGCAACATGAACTTCGTGCGCGCCAGCGTGCCTTTCATGAAGCGCTGCCGCGAGCTTTGCACGCAATACGGCGCGCTGCTGGTGTTTGACGAAGTCATGACCGGTTTTCGCGTGGCTTTGGGCGGCGCACAAAGCGTTTATGCCAAGCTTATTCCGGGCTTTGAGCCCGACATGACAGTCATGGGCAAAGTCATTGGCGGTGGCATGCCGCTGGCGGCTTTCGGTGCCAAGCGCGCTGTCATGGAGCAGCTCGCGCCGCAAGGCCCGGTCTACCAAGCCGGCACGCTGTCGGGCAACCCGGTCGCCACCGCCTGCGGACTCGCCACCCTGCGCGAACTGCAAAAGCCCGGCTTTTACGAAGCGCTGGGCGCTCGCACCCAAAGCTTGGTGGCCGGTTTGACGCAAGCGGCAAAGCAAGCCGGTGTGCCGTTTTGCGGAGACAGCCAAGGCGGCATGTTCGGCTTCTTTTTGCTCGACAAGTTGCCGCAAAACTACAGCACCGTGATGACCACCGACAGCCCAGCCTTCAACCAATTCTTCCACGCCATGCTGGACAGCGGTGTGTATTACGCACCCGCGCTGTATGAAGCTGGCTTTGTCAGCGCGGCACACACGGCTGAAGACATTCAAGCCACGGTGGATGCAGCTGCGCGGTTTTTTGCAGCGCGCTGAAACGCCACCAAAGTTTTAATTTCGCAGGCCTCAAGGCGTCGCAAGGCGCTGTGAGGCGTAGGCCTTGGCGCGATTTTTTTGCCGCCACCGCAGCCAACCCGTGACAAACAACAGCGTTGGAACAATACCGGCTAGGCAGGCCAGCACACGTCCGGCCAAACCAAAAGCCTCGCCATTGTGCAGCGGGTGCAACCAAGCCTTGAATGTCTCTGCGCCGCTGTTTTGAGTGGCGTCGCTTTGCTTCAAGACACTGCCGTTGAACGGGTGCACCCAGACCCGCGTTCCGGGAAAGCGTCGGCTTGGCTCACCCGTCTGATGAAAGCGCAAGGCAATCGGTCCGCCGGCCAGTCCAGGGGTTTCGATCCAGCGCAATTCAGCTTGCGGAAATGTCGCTTGTCCTGCGCCTACGGCTTGGTCCAAATTCAGCATGACTGCGCCCGCAGGCATCAAGCCGCTGAGGGCTGGCACTGCCGGCTGCGGATCAGACCACCAAGCCAGCATGCGCTGCGTTGTTTGGGGCAAGGCCAGCGCACTTCCGGTCAAGGCCAACACCAGCAACACCAGACATCCGTAGAGGCCTGCCAGTGCATGCAGGTCGTAAGTCCGAAGCACAGGTCTGCGCCGCAACACGGGGCGCACTGAACGCCAGAAACGAGCGGCAGACGGCCACCAAAGGTACAAGCCCGTCACCAGCGACGCCGCCATGCCAAACCCCACAACGCCCACCGCCGTCTGGCCGGCGCTGCCCATGAGAAACGTGTAGTGCAGATCGAACATCCAGGTCATGGCGTAGTCCCCCCAAAAACGGCTGCTCGTGACAGCTAAGGTCTGCGGGTCCAGCGTCACCATCAAGGGCGCAAACATCTGACCCGCGCGTTCAGGCGGGTTGTAGTAGCGCGCCGTGAAGGGCGTGCTCGGTGTCAACGGCATTTCAATTCGCCATGCCCCTTGACGCTCAGGGTACTGACTACTGAGCTGGTCAAAAACAGCTTGTAGCGTGGGCGGCGTGAAGGCCTTGCTTTGTATCGCAATCGCGGGGTTCAGCGTCCGATCAATTTCCGGATAGAACACCAATACGCTACCGCTCAGACCCAGCAAAGCAAACACACCCCCCAGGAAGAGGCCGACGTACAGATGGATCGCCAGCCAAATTGACCGGGCATTCTTTCTCTGGCGCATCAAAACTTAGCCGTGACTGAGGCAAAGACGCTGCGAGGCATGTTGGCGGCGTAGAAGTTGCCTGGAGAGCCTGCATAGACGTTGTCGTAAGCGTAGTAGTACGTGCGATTTGTCAGGTTCCTTATTTGAAGATCAATATGGGTGGTGGCATTGATCTTGTAGCCAACCGTTGTGTTGACCAGTGCATATGAACCCATTTTTTCTGAGTTCGTCGTGTCGACGAAAGAGCTCGATTGCCCAATCAACGTTGCACCCACGCGCCACTTATCATTCAATTTTTCATTGACGCCAAGGGTATAAATTCTCTTTGGCAC
>JBEDKR010000199.1:0-4622 GCA_041172005.1 Pseudomonadota bacterium | reverse complement strand
GCCACCGGATTCGACATTGCGGTCGGCGTAAAAACCTTCGGTGTTCTCCCGCACCACAACAAGGTCAAACTCGCCAAGCCGCGCTGGCATGCCTTTGAAGGTCCGTGCTGGCCGGATGTTGGCGTAAAGATCCAGCGTTTTGCGGAAAAACTTAGACGGATTAATCTCGCCCTTGGCTTCGTCCTTGAAGTCGTAGGTCGCCATGGGGCCAAGCATCAAACCATCGGCGGCGCGCACTTTTTCAAGCAGGGCCGGCGTGACGGTCGCGCCATGCAGCTTCAGGCTGTCATGGCCGGCGATGTCGTGCTGGAGCTCTAGCTGAAGGTGGAATTTTTGGGACACGGCGTCCAGAACATTGACCGCGACGGCCATGGTTTCAGGGCCAATACCGTCGCCGGGCAGAACAACAATTTTCATGGGGTCAATTCAAAAATAGAAAATCTAAAAATACGACTGTGCAGATTATTCCGCGAACATTCAATTAGCCTGAGGGGCTTAGTTAGCTTTGAGACCGGCTGTCTTCGCCACCTCACGCCAAAGCACGGTCTCAGCGACCAGCGCTCTGCGGAAATCGGCTGGCGTGCCGCTGACGGCGTCAGCCCCTTCGTTGCTGAGACGGCTGCGCAGCGGATCGCGCGCTGCAGCTTCGTTGATAGCGAGGTTGAGTTTATCGATGATGGCTTGCGGCGTTTTAGCGGGTGCGAGCACGCCCCACCAAGTTGAAATATCAAAACCCTTGATACCAGCTTCGGCCATGGTCGGCGTGTTCGGAAAGAGCGGTGAACGCTTGGCACTTGTCACCGCCAACAGCTCCACACGGTTCTCTTGCACGTGAGGCAGGATGGTGGGTACGGTGGCAAAAAACAGTTGAATGCGGCCAGCCAACAAATCAACGGTGGCCGGACCACTGCCTTTGTAGGGCACGTGCGTCATGGCCAGCTGCGTTTTTTGACGGAATAATTCACCCGACAAGTGGTTGATGCTGCCGTTACCGGCCGAACAAAAATTAGTGCCATCAGGACGAGCGGCCATGGCGGTGCGCAGCTGCGCCATGGTTTTAACGCCCATCTCTTTGCTGGCCACCACCAGCAGTGGGCCGCGACCGATCATGGCAATCGGCGCGAAATCTTTCTCGATGTTGTAGGTCGGTGTGGCTTCTGCAGCCGCATTGGTGACGAAAGTCGAGGTCGCAAACAACAAGGTGTAGCCGTCTGCTGGCGCCTTGGCCACGGCGTTGGCGCCAATGCTGCCGCCAGCACCGCCTTTGTTTTCGATGATGACCACTTGGCCGAGCTTGTCGCCCAACGCTTTGCCCACATCGCGGGCAATGCTGTCGGTGCCGCCGCCGGGTGCGAACGGCACAACCAAGGTGATGGGTTTGAGTGGGTAGGTTTGCGCATGAACTGGCACAACTGAAAAGACTGTCAGTGCGGTGATGGCTATTGCCGTCAAGCGGAGGCAGCGATTGGTTAAAGGCAAAGTGGTCTTCATCTCAATGACCCGCCGCAGGTGCCACGGCAGCACCTTCAATGTGGTGCCGAGCCAAAGACTCAGCCACAAAACCGCTGATTTTCATCTCTTCAACGAAGGCCGCAACCTCAGCTTGAGCTGCCGCGCCGCGCGTCTTGGGCACGCCCATCGCTTGCTCGATGACCATGAAGCGGCCCGGCAACAAACGCAGACCCGACAAACGTTTAGCGTCTGATTCGAGCTGTTGCTTGACGCCTGCGGCAACATCATCACCATTGGCCAAGAAGGTGTCCACCACCGCAGGCGAGCTGACTGCACGGACAATTTGCGCGGCCTTCAAAGCCCGCGTCAAATAAAGGTCGTAGGCGCTACCCTTGCCGACGGTGACGCGATGCGCGGCAGTATCGACTTCTTCATTGTGCTGCAAGGGTGATGCGTCGCGCACCAAGTAGCTGCCTTCGATCAAGACATACGCGGCGGTGAACAAAATGCCTTGTCCGCGCACCGGGTCGATGGCAAAAAATCCGATGTCGGCTTGGTCTGCGTTGACGATGTCTACGGACTTGCCGGCTGACTCGGACACTACCAGTTCGGCCTCAACACCGAGTCTGCGTGCCAACTCACGCGCCAAGTCAATCGACACGCCCACTGGCAAGCCGGCGGCATCGCGGTTGGCGAGTATGGGATTGCCCAGATTGATAGATGCGCGCAAGCGTCCGGTGGGAGTCAAAGCGGTCTTCACAGCGGCACTGAAGGTCATACGTCGTCGTTTCTGTAGTTGACGCCAAAGCCTGCGTCACAGCACAGGTTGATGGTGGTCATGGTGTGGATGGATTCGGAAAACCAGGCTGCAATCGCCGCCTTGCGTTCTCCAATGTAGTCGGGTTGTCCGTCGGCACCTAGCCGCATGCTCAGGTCGTGACCGGGGATCAGCACGGTGCCGGGCACGGCGCGCCAGTGTGACCAGATCATGGCCAAGGTTTTGCGACTTTGTTGGGCGTCTGCGGTGGCGTCGACCTCGCCAGACAACAACTCAGCTCGGTTTTTAGCCGAGTCGCCGGTGAAAATGACGGGCGGCCTGTTGGCGGTCAGCACAAAAATCAGATGGCCTGGTGTGTGGCCGGGTGCCGCCACAGCTTGGAGGCCGGGCAGCGGTTCGTCACCCGGCAGCATGCGGCGCACGCGCTCACGCGTCAGCAGTTCACGCACATACAACTCGGGCAAGGGGTTGAAACCGGGCGGCTGACTGGCGGCCCAAGTGAGCTCCTCGTCACCAATCCAGACAGTGGCGTTCGGGAACAAGGTGAAGTTGACGGCGTGGTCGTAATGCGCGTGTGTGAGGATGACGTCGGTCACGTCTTCAGGCTTGACGCCTTGGGCTTGCAGTTGCTGCGACAGCTCGCGCCGAACGCCGAAAGCGCCCACGTCCACCAGCGCCACACGTCCTTGACCGCGCAACAGCGACACGGTGCTCCAACCGAGACCGCCGTGACAAACTGCGCGGCCCGGAAAACCTTGAATCAGCAGATCGAGTTGGTACATGAACTGATGCGTTTAGCCTGCTTACTGCGGCTTGATGTTGGCATCTTTGACCAGCTTGCTATAAAGCGCGAGGTCGCGTTGAATGTGCTCGGCGAATTCTGCCGGGCTGTTGCCCACCAGTTGGTTGCCGCCTTCGACTTCAAGACGTTGTATCACTTCAGGCGACTTGATGGCCTTGACCGCTTCTTGGTGCAAGCGGGCAATGATGGCCGGGTCGGTCTTGGCCGGGGCTAGCAAGCCGACAAACTGGGTGATGTCAAAACCCTTGTAACCCAGCTCCTGCATGGTCGGCACTTGTGGCAATGATTTAGCGCGCGTCGGACCCGAGACGGCGAACGGCCGCAATTGCTTGCCCTCGATTTGTGGCGTCGACGTGATGACCGTGTCATAAGTGAAAGCGAGGTGACCGCCGAGCAGGTCTGCCAACGCTGGGGCGCTGCCCTTGTAGGGCACGTGGATCAACTGAGTGCCACTCATCAACGACAACAACTCGCCCGCCAGATGGCCACCCCCGCCTATGCCGGTAGACCCGTAGCTGAGCTTACCGGGTTGGGCTTTGGCTTGGGCCACCAGCGCCGAGAGGCTGGTGATGGGAGAGCTGGCTGGAACCACCAGCACGTACTGAAAAGTCAGGATCTGGCTGATGGGTTGCAGATCCTTGATCGGGTCGTAGGGAATTTTGGTGTACAGCACCGGGTTGATCACCAGCGGGCCGCTGGCCACAGCCAACAGGGTGTAGCCATCGGCAGCTGCCTTGGCAACGATGTCGGTGCCAATGCCACCGTTGGCGCCGCCCTTGTTGTCCACCAGGATGGGCACGCCCATGTTCTCAGACATCTTCTTGGCGACCACCCGGGCCGTGATGTCTGCATTGCCACCGGCTGGGTAGGGAACCACCAAGCGGATCGGCTTGTTCGGATAACCCTGGGCCTGGGCCAACGTGGCGAGTGCCATGGCGGCAACCAGCAAAAGCGCGCGCGGTTTGAGTTGGGATGAAATCATGAAAGTCTCCAATTTTTATAGTCAGCTAGCAGAAAGGGGAATTTGAAGAGGGGACTGATGCAGGGCTCCTTTAGCCTTTACACAGGCGCGTTGGCCGCATGCTTGTGCAGCAAGGCCATCACGTCAGCCGGCATGTGGATCCCGTGCTCGCGTTGGTCTTTCATCTTGGCCAACTCAATCTCGCCAGGCACCAGCACCGGCTTGCCGTCTTCTGCGGCGGGGCTGCCATGCAAGATGGCAGCGAAGTCGTTCATACGCTCTGTGAGCCAAGCGGTAGAGCCCAGCAAGCGGGTGTTGATAAGGATGAAAAAGTGGCCGAGGTTCTGCGGCTCGTCTGGCGCGTCAACCCAGGACTTGACGTGCGTGAGGTAGGCCGCGTTCGACAGCAGACCGGCAAACAGATCGACCAGCAGCGCCAAGCCGTAACCCTTGTGGCCGCCGATCGGCAGTAAAAATCCATCGAGTGCTTGCGCCGGGTCGCTGGTCGGCAAACCTTGTTTGTCAGTCGCCCAGGTGGCGGGAATGCTCTCGCCACGCTTGAAGGCATTGCGAATCTTGGCGCGGGCCACCACGCTCATGGCCATGTCCAACAAGAATGGAGCGCCGCC
>JBEDKR010000198.1:0-4628 GCA_041172005.1 Pseudomonadota bacterium | reverse complement strand
ATTTACAGCGCCGCCATGGCGCAGGGTTTGGGGCAGCAAGACACAGCCTCGGTGAGCGAAGTGCTGGCCAACATGGCCGGCATCGCAACCAAAGCAAAGGGTAAACGCTGAGGTGCTGACGCGTCTTTTGCAGCACATGCCGCCTTAGAATTTGTGCCGGTTCCATCGACGGCTTGAGGCCGTTCGGGCGGACGTCCATGACACACCTGAAAGTCTCACCATGCAGCGCTGGATGAAAAAACTGATTGGATTTCTTTTGTCGACCTTGACCCTCTGTGCGATGGCGCAAAACTATCCAACCCCCAAGCAGGGTAGTTGGACCGCCAAGGACTTTCGATTTCATACGGGTGAGGTCATGCCCGAGCTGAAGATTGCATACACAACAGTGGGTGAGCCGACGGGTGAGCCCGTGGTGATCTTGCATGGCACGGCAGGTTCGGGTGCGCGCCTTCTGACGCCGGCGTTTGCCGGGCAGTTGTTCGGACCGGGGCAGGCGCTTGACGCCAGCAAGTACTTCATCATCTTGCCGGACGCGGTGGGTACCGGCCGCTCGACCAAACCTTCTGACGGATTGCGCGCCAAGTTTCCGCGCTACAACTATGCCGATATGGTGGCTGCACAGCACCGTCTGGTGACGGAAGGTTTGGGCGTTAAACATGTGCGCATGGTGTTGGGTAATTCCATGGGCGGCATGCAGGTCTGGATGTGGGGCATTGCGCACCCAGACTTCATGGACGTGCTGGTGCCTATGGCTTCTCAGCCGACTGAAATGTCGGGCCGCAATTGGATGATGCGTCGCCTGATCATTGACTCGATCCGCAACGACCCTGAGTGGATGGGCGGCAACTACACCACGCAGCCACGCAGTGCGCATATTGCCGCTGTGTTTTTTGGCACCGCGACCAATGGCGGCAATCAAGCCCTGCAACGCTTGGCACCCACACGTGCGAAGGCCGACCAGTTGTTGGATCAGCAGCTCAAGGCAACGGCGACGACGGGTGATGCGAATGACATCTTGTACCAATGGGATTCCTCACGCGACTACAACCCGTCGGCGGGGCTTGAAAAAATCAAGGCCACGCTACTGGCCATCAACTCTGCCGACGACGAGCGCAATCCGCCAGAGCTTGGCGTGATGGAACGTGAGCTCAAACGCGTCGCGAAGGGTCAATTGCTGCTGCTGCCAGCCAGTGACCAGACCGCCGGCCACGGCACCACTGGCCAAGCTAAGTGGTGGAACAAACAGGTGGCTGAACTGCTGAAAAACGCACCCCGTAACGCGCCTTAAGACAGTGCACACAAAGCGCCCTGATTCAGCCGTCCGGCTTTGATCTACTCAAGGAAATAAGCATGAAAAATACCTTGCGGATTCTGGCCAGCGGCCTGTTGATTTTGTCTTGCACCGTGCAGGCGCGCGTCACGCGCATCGTGATTGACGAAACCCTGCCGATGCCTGCGGTGGCCGGCGTGCAAAACGGCATCGCGTATGAGCAGGTGGCCGGCCGTGCCTTTGGCGAGTTAGACCCCAAGCTGCCGGGCAACGCCATCATCCAAGACATTGAGCTGGCCAAAGACGCAGACGGAAAAGTGCGTTACGTGGCCTCGTTCGTCATTTACAAACCTGTCGACCTGAAACAGGCCAGCGGTTTGATGTGGCATGACGTGCCGAATCGCGGCCGGGTCTATCCGTTTGCGCCGCAGGAGCGGGCCTTTGGCGACATCGAACTGGCCAGCGCCTGGCAAGGGGACAACGTCGGTGCCACCACAGTGCGGCCAAAAGCCAGCGTGGCCGGCATGCAGTTTTTGCTAGTGCCCGTAGCGCGTCAGGCCGATGGTTCCCGCGTCACAGGTCAAGTCTTCGGCCGCATCGTCAACCGGGGCGGCATGGGCTCTCAGCCGCTGATGGTGCAAACCAATCCGGTGCCCTACAAACCCATGAGTTTGGAGACCGCCAAAGCCAAGCTGACGTCGCGTGGAGGCGAGACCATGAGCGGCGAGGTGATTGACGAGAAAACCATGGCGGCCGGTGATTGGGCGTGGGCTCGCTGCGACGCCCAAAACCCGTTTCCAGGTGTGCCCGACGCAACGCAGATTTGCCTGAAAAATGGCTTTGATGCGAAGCGTCTTTATCAAGTGGTTTTCACCGCTGCCGACCCTTACGTGCTGGGCGTGGGTTTTGCTGCCTGGCGTGATGTCGGCGCGTTTTTTAAGCATGCGCAGGCTGACGATGTCGGCACGCTGAACCCGATCGCTAAAACGGTGACGCACAGCATTGGCCGTGGTGTTTCCCAGTCGGGAAATTACCTGCGGGGCTGGCTGCACCTTGGCTTCAACCGCGACGAAGCCGGTGCGCCTGTGCATGACGGTCTGTGGCCGATCATCGCGGGTCGGCGCATTGCCTTGAACTTTCGCTGGGCGCAGCCTGACGGCGTGTTGGAGTTGTACCAGGCAGGCAGCGAAGGTCCGCAGTGGTGGTTGCCGCATCCGGACGTCTTGCGCGGCATTCCTGCGGCCGGCATTTTGGACCGCTGTACCGCCAGCAAGACGTGCCCAAAGGTGATGGAGCACTTTGGTTCGGCTGAGGTTTGGGCCCTCAAGCTGACGCCCGAATGGGTTGGCACCGACGCCAAGCAAGACTTGCCGCTGCCGGCCAGCGTCAAGCGTTATTACATCGCCAGCAGCAACCACGGCGGCGGCGCGGGCGGTTTCAATTCAAGTCTGCCCGGTGTCGGTTTGCCCAAGGTCGGGCCGATGTGCCCCGGCAACAATTTCGGTCAAGGCGTTTTACCGGCCAACCCGATGCCCCACACGCAAACTGTCAATGCGCTTCGGGTGCACTTTCGCAATTGGGTGATGCTGGGCACCGAGCCTCCTGCCAGTCGGTATCCGACGCTGGCTTCCGGCACGCTGGTCGAAGCGCACAAGTCGGCCATGGGCTTTCCGGCGCTGCCCGGCTTGCGCCCGACGCTGCCTGAGCGTGACTTCATCATGCCGGTTCATGACTACGATTGGGGCCCTGATTTCAAAGCCGTTGACGGCTCGGGCATTGCCTCTTTGGCACCGCCAAAGATCAAACAAGTGCTGAAGATGATGGCCCCCAAGGTCGATGCCGATGGCAACGAACTGGGCGGTTTGCCGGTGGTTTTGGCCGATGCACCGCTCGGCACTTATCTGGGCTGGAACGTCACGGCGGATGGTGAAAAACCGTTTCACAAAGAGCAGATTTGCAACTATGTGGGCGGCATGGTGCCGTTTGCACGCAACGCGCAAGAACGTCTTGCCAATCGCGACAGCCGCCCTTCGTTAGAGGAGCGTTACGGCTCCCATGACGCGTATGTGGCAGCGGTGACCCGCGCCACCGAGCGCGCCAGCCAAGCAGGCTTCTTGCTGGCCGAAGATGCCAAGGCGCTGATCACGGAGGCCAAGGCCAGCGCCGTGCTGCGTTGACTGTGCGTTTGGTGTGTTGCGGTCGGCTTTCGGGGGCTTTTCAACGCCCCCAATGCTAGACTCGCGGCCCGACGCCAGTCATTCTGCTGAGCCGGCCGCACTTTTGAGAACTCCATGAAACCACCGAGTCTTCCAGCCAGCCAGCAGCTTGGTTTTGGCTTTGATGACGCAGCTATTTCTATGCCGGCAGTGCCGCCGGTGATCGCTTTGCGGCGTGCGCCACCGCCCCTTGACGCGCCGCCTCAGATCGCGGCAGTGATCGTGCCGCCAGAGCCAGTTCCGGACGCACCGGTCATCGTCAAAACAGACATCCAACCCGAACCCAAGCTAACCGCTGAAGCTGAAGTCATGGCGCAAGTGCTGGACGCGCACCCGGATTTTCGGGTACTGCGTCGCCTCGCGCCCCAGCTGACGTTTCCGCCGGCCACCGGACCGGTCGCGACGTTGCTGGTGCTGGACACCGAAACCACCGGCTTGAACCCAACGCGTGACAAGGTGGTTGAGTTGGCTTTGCTGCGCGTGACGGTTGATTTGCGCACCGGACAGCCGGTGGGTCAGCTGCAGGTGTATGACGGCCTAGAAGATCCGGGCATACCGATGCCCGATGAGATCATCGCCATCACCGGCATCACTGACGACATGTTGCTCGGCCAACGGCTGGATGAAGCCGAAGTGCTGCGCATGCTCGAAGGCGTTGACTTGGTGCTGGCGCACAACGCCGGCTTTGACCGGCCCTTTGTAGAGTCCCGGTTGCCGCAGTTTGCGGCGCTGAACTGGGCCTGCTCGTTCGCCGACATCGACTGGAAGCAAGAAGGTCGCGGCTCGGCTAAGCTGACCGCGCTGGCCTACGACCTCGGGCTGTTTTACGACGCGCACCGAGCTGAGATGGACTGCCACGCGCTGCTGGCGGTGCTGATGGCCTCACTCAAAACAACGCAGGCCAGCGGCTTGTCGCGCTTGATCGAATCGGCCCTCAAGCCGACCTTTCGCTTGCAAGCGACGAACGCGCCGTTTGACGCCAAAGACCTGCTGAAAGCCCGTGGCTACCGCTGGGACGGCGCGCAAAAAGTCTGGCACACGCGGTTGACGGATGAGGCCGCTTTAGTGCTTGAGTGCGAGTGGCTCAAATCAGCCGTGTACGCTGGCCGTAGCAGCCGCGTTCAGGTCGAAGAACTCGACGC
>JBEDKR010000197.1:0-4649 GCA_041172005.1 Pseudomonadota bacterium | reverse complement strand
GATTCAGCCGCAGCTGCGCACCGACGACATCGTGCTGCGTGCGCCCGGCATGCTGGCGCTGCACTTGGCGATCGACAAGGTTGAAGCAGCGGTGCGGGCCAGCGTCTGGGGCCAAGAAGTGGCCGCCTACGACATGGGCGCGACAGCGGCGCAATGGGTCAGTGACTTTCTGGGCGTCAAAGCGCGGCTGGTGCGTTTTGACCCAGAGCACAAGCGTGCTTCCAGCCTGAGCTGGACGGGGGGGCTGGAAGCACTGAACCAGTTCAGCGACGGTTACCCGCTGCTGCTCACCAGCGAAGCCTCACTCAACGGCCTCAACGACAAGCTGCGTGCGGCCGGACAAGAAGCCGTGACCATGGCGCGCTTTAGGCCGAATATCGTGCTCGGTGATGCTCCGGGTGCGGTGGACGCCATGGCCGCGCACGACGAAGACCGCTTGCAATATCTTGAGATCGTCACAGCAGAAGGCACGGTGCGTTTGCAGCCGGTCAAACCGTGCCCGCGTTGCCCGATCGTCAACATCGACCCGCTCAGCGCCAGCAGCACGCCGGCGGTGAACGACATGTTGCAGACCTACCGGCAAGATGCGCGGCTGAAAGGCGCGCTGTCTTTTGGCATGAACACCATCACCCTCGAAGGCGCGGATCAGTTGCTCAAAGTGGGGCAGGTGGTCACAGGCCAGTATCAGTTTTAAGGGCACGTCTGCGCAAGCCTTTGGCCAGCAAAAAACCCAACCCCATGATGCCGCCGCCGCCCAGTGCAATTACCGCTCCGGAGCCGAGCAGCGAAATCAGGTTCGCAGCCAGCAGCACGCCCACGGCCTGACCGATGAAAAGGCAAGACGCAAACAGCGACACCGCTGTACCGCGGGCGGTCGGTGCCATTTGCGTGGCGTGCAGCTGCATGGTGTTGTGGAACATGAAAAAGCCGAAGCCTGCAATCAGGCAAACGACTGGCGTCAAGGGCCACCAAGTGGCAAAGCCCAGCACCAAAAACGACACGCCCATCAAGCTGCCGCCCCATTGCGCCAAACCGGTTTCACCAAAGCGGCGAATCAAATGCTTGGCCAGTGCCATGTACAGCACGCCGCCTATGCCGAACATTGCCACGATCGCGCCCGACGCGGAGAGCGACAGCGCCAGATCGTTGTGCAGGTGAGAGGCAATGATGGCCAGCACACCGAAGCCACAAGCGCCTTCGACCAAGGCGATCAAGAGGATGTAGCGGGCCCACGGCTCGGTCACGATGCGCAGTGCCTGGCCCAAGAATGCCGGCCGATTTTGCGTATCGTGCCCCGCTGCGGCAGGCGCAGCTTGCCGCCTATAGTCGCCATACATCAAGCCGCCGACCACCGCAAACAGCAGCGCCAGCACCACAAAGGCCCAGCGCCAACCCAAGGTGTCTGTCAGCAGGCCGCCCATCAATTGGCCGCCGACCAAGCCCAGCGTGGTGCCGAGGCCGACTTTGGCAAGGACTTCTTGTCGTTGATCGAAAGGCACGGCGTCGCCAATCCAGGCCATCGACAGCGGGATGATGGCGGCGGCGCACAAACCCATGGCCACGCGGGCCAGCACCAGCGCGTCCAAGCTGCCTGCAAACACCGCCAGCAAACTCGCCAAGCTGCAACCAATCGTCGCGTAGGTGATGATGCGGAACTTGCCCAAGCGGTCGCCCATCGGGCCATAAAACAGCTGCGCGGCGCCATAAAAAACGGCCAACATCCAGACCACCCGAGCGGCTTCCGTGAGGCTGACGTTGAAAACCCGCGACAGTTCGGGCAGCATGGCATCGCAAATGCGCTGAATCGCCATGCTGCCAAAAGTGGCAAATGACAACAGCAAAGCGGAACGTTGGGTGGCGGCGGAAAGAGTGGTCAAGCGGCGGGAGTGAAAAGTGGGCCCCAAGAAGGGCTAGAAAATAACTGAGATGAAGGCTAGAGCGAGTGCAGGTCGGCGTTGACGTTGGAACACGGCATGGTTGCTACGCCATTATTCCGCTTTCATCTGAGCTTCATGCACGATCCGGGCCATGCTCCCAAATTCGTTGTGGATCATTTTCGAAAATTCAGCAGGTGAGCCCTGTGCTGGTATGCACTCAGCTGCTAGCAGCCGTTCGCGCAGGGCCCGTTGAGCCAGGACCGCATTGATCTCCAAATTCAACCTGTCGATGACCGCAGAGGGTGTTCCGGCCGGAGCCAGTACCCCAAAGTACGAACTCAGGTTGGCTGCAGTGTGTCCCAGTTCAGCCAGCGTCGGCACGTCCGGTAGGCTGTCGAGCCGCGTCGGTGCACCGACTGCCAGCGCGCGCAACTTGCCGGCCCGGATGTACTGCAGTACTGCGGCCGAGGCGTTGACCGACAGCACCTCAAACTGACCGCCCAAGGCGTCGGTGATTTGCGGGCCGCCGCCTTTGTAGGGCACGTGGGTGATGTCAATCTTGGCGACGTCGCGGATTTGTTCCAGCACGACATGGCCGAGCGAGGCGGGCCCCGAAGTGGCCCAACGTACCGCGCCGGGCTTGGCCCGTGCTGTTGCGAGCAAGGCTTTGAAATCAGCGTCTTTTGTGGCTGATGTGGCCAAGATCAACACTGGCGAATACATCACGCTGGCCACTGGAGCCAAGTCTTTGAGTGGGTCAAACAAAGATTTTCCAAGGTGCGGGTTGAGTGTCAGCGGCGAGATGGCCGAAAAAACCAGCGTGTAGCCATCAGGCACGGCCTTGGCTACAGCGTTGACACCCAGCGTGCCGCTGGCACCGGCCTTGTTTTCAATCACCACGGCAACATTCAAACGGATTGCCAAGCGTTCGGCCAATGCACGGGCGACGACATCGCTGGCACCGCCGGGCGGGTAAGCGACAACGAGTTTGATGGTCTTGACGGGCCAGGCGGTCGTGGTTGGAGACTGTGCGAAAACGCTTGGCACCGCTGACAGACTGACCGCTAAGCTCAACCATTGACGACGTGTCAGTGCGGCTGAAAGGCGTTCAGCCTTGGTGTGGGTGGAGGACTTCATGCACAAATGTTAACTGCGTAAACAGTACCTTGAATTCATTGAATATGAATATTAATGTGTTGATCCAGTGGGTCCTGTGGCGTGCAAAGGTTATAGCAATGAGCCATGATGGAAGGCAACATCTAGGAGCACCCCCCAACAATGACATTACGCAACAAGATTCAGCTGATCGCTTATCCCGACCGCATGGGGAACAACCTCACCGATTTGTACAACACGATTGACAAGCATTTCTCGCGCGTGATCGGCGGTATTCACATCTTGCCGCCTTACCCGTCTAACGCTGATGGCGGATTTTCGCCACTGACGCACAAAGAGATTGACCCGAAGTACGGCACCTGGGAAGACATCGAGAAAATTTCCAGCCGCTTTGACCTGTGCCTTGACCTGACACTGAACCATATTTCCGATGAGTCCGAGGAGTTCAAAGACTTTCTGGCCAAGGGCTACGCCTCTGAGCACGCTGACCTGTTTGTTCACGTCGATCGGCTCGGTCCGATCTCGTCTGATGACTTGGCCCGCATTCACATTCGCAAAGAAAAAGAGCCGTTTCGCGAGATCACCTTTGCCGACGGCAGCACGGGCCGCGTTTGGTGCACCTTCACCGAAAACCAGATTGATTTGAATTACCGTTCACCGAAGACCTACGCGCTGATGGAGGACTACATGTCTTTCTTGGCCGCGCGCGGCGTCAAGTTGTTTCGGCTGGACGCGTTTGGCTACACCACCAAAGAAATTGGCACCAGTTGCTTTCTGGTCGAGCCGGATGTCTACGACATTCTCAAATGGGTCGATGGCGTGGCGCGTGAAAACGGCGCTGAAACCGTGCCCGAGGTGCACGACCATTCGAGTTTTCAGTACGCTATTGCGCTGCACGGCATGCATCCGTACGGCTTCGCGCTGGCGCCGTTGCTGCTTTTTTCGCTGCTCGAATGCAACAGTGTTTACCTCAAGCAATGGCTGCGCATGTGCCCACGCAATCAGCTCACCGTGCTGGACACCCACGACGGCATTTGCATTCCAGACGTCGAAGGCATCTTGCCCAAGGCGGAAATTCAGGCGGTGATTGACAACGTTAGCCAGCGCAGTGCTGACCCGATATTGCGCCGGTCTGCGGCCAATGTGCACAGCGTCGGTGCCATCTACCAGTTGACCTGCACCTACTACGACGCGCTCAAGCGAAATGACGATGCCTACATCGCCGCACGCGCTGTGCAGTTCTTTGCACCGGGTATTCCGCAGGTCTACTACGTCGGCTTGCTGGCCGGCAGCAACGACCTTGAGCTGATGGAAGCCACCGGAGAAATGCGCGACATCAACCGGCACCATTACACGCTTGACGAGGTCGACGAGGCGGTCAAGACGCCGGTGGTTCGGCGCCTGCTCAAGTTGATGGAATTTCGCTGCACCTACCCGGCCTTCGATGGCGTCTTCCATTTGAAGTATTCCAACGAAACCAGCGTCTCCATGTGCTGGCGCCACGGTGAGTTTTACTGCGACTTGTTCGTTGATTTGAAATTTAAAAAATCAACCATCGGCTACTTGGATGTCAAGTCGAGACGCCGCTTGACGATGAACTGCTGAGCTTGGGTTTTGCGGCCTGATGAAGAAGTTGGGCATCAGTTTTTTTATTTT
>JBEDKR010000196.1:0-4653 GCA_041172005.1 Pseudomonadota bacterium | reverse complement strand
CCAGGCTGGTACGGCTTTGGCTCGGCGGTCGAGCAATGGCTGGGGAGCGGCTCAAAAACCCGCAACGAAAACCTCGCCGTGCTGCAAAAAATGTACAAACAATGGCCCTTCTTTCGGACCCTTCTCAGCAACATGGACATGGTGCTGGCCAAGAGCGACTTGGCCTTGGCATCGCGCTACGCCGAGCTCGTTGGTGATGCACGGCTGCGCAAAAAAATCTTCTCAGCGATTGAAGCCGAGTGGCAGCGCACCGCCGATGCGCTCAGCCAGATCACCGGCGAAAAACAGCGTCTGGCCGGCAACACGGCGCTGCAACGTTCCATCCGCCATCGCTTCCCGTACATCGACCCGCTGCACCATTTGCAGGTCGAGTTGATCCGGCGCTACCGGGATGGCAAAGCCGACGAACGCGTGCAGCGCGGCATCCATATTTCGATCAACGGCATTGCGGCGGGCTTGCGCAACACCGGTTGATGCGGGAAGTAGGCACGAGCCCGCAGACATCGGCCAGGGGCTGGCCTCCTACAGGGAGCGGGGAATGACGTGTCTTTGTAGGAGGCCAGCCCCTGGCCGATCCCCCGCTTCCTCTGGGCCAGATAAAATCTGCGAGTTATCTTGTCACGGCTTGTCTGGTGCAAGGTCCCCATTTCAACGCTCCCGCCCGCTTGCCAATCCAGACAAGCGTGGCACTGAAAGTTCTTTCGTGAATCAATTCGACAAAAAATCCCAAGCTTGGTCAGCCCTGTTTTCAGAGCCTATGAGTGACCTCGTCAAGCGCTACACCTCCAGCGTGTTTTTTGACAAACGCCTGTGGCAAGCCGACATCACCGGCTCACTAGCGCACGCCGACATGCTGGCCGTGCAAGGCATCATTGCCGCCGCCGACCACGCCTCCATCCAAGGCGGCATGGCGCAGATCACGGCTGAAATCGAGTCGGGCGCGTTTGAATGGAAACTGGATCTTGAAGATGTTCACCTCAACATCGAAGCGCGTTTGACGCAGCTGGTGGGCGACGCCGGCAAACGTCTTCACACCGGCCGCAGCCGCAACGACCAGGTCGCCACCGACGTGCGGCTTTGGCTGCGCGGCGAGATTGATTTGATCGGCGAATTGCTGATTGAGTTGCAAACCGCCTTGGTCAATATCGCCGAGAAAAATGTCGAGGTCATTCTGCCCGGCTTCACGCATTTGCAAGTCGCGCAGCCGGTGAGCTTTGGCCACCACATGCTGGCCTACGTCGAGATGTTTGCGCGCGACGCCGAACGCCTGCTCGACGTGCGCAAGCGCGTCAATCGCCTGCCGCTGGGTGCAGCAGCATTGGCCGGCACCAGCTACCCGCTGGACCGCGACCACGTGGCGCGCGCGCTCGGCATGGTCGACGAGCAAGGCCTACCGGCCGTTTGCCAAAACAGCTTAGACGCCGTCAGCGACCGTGACTTCGCGATCGAGTTCACGGCAGCCGCCACGCTGGCGATGGTGCACACCAGCCGCCTCAGCGAAGAGCTGATTTTGTGGATGAGCCAGAGCTTTGGCTTCATCGATCTGGCCGATCGTTTTTGCACCGGCTCGTCGATCATGCCGCAGAAGAAAAACCCAGACGTGCCCGAACTCGCCCGCGGCAAAACCGGCCGCGTGGTCGGCCATTTGATGGGTTTGGTGACGCTGATGAAGGGCCAACCACTGGCCTACAACAAAGACAACCAAGAAGACAAAGAGCCGTTGTTCGACACCGTCGACACGCTGAAAGACACGCTGCGCATTTTTGCCGAGATGGTCGGCGGCATCACCGTCAAAGCTGAAGCCATGGAACGCGCCGCCTTGAAGGGCTACGCCACCGCAACCGACTTGGCTGACTACATGGTCAAAAAAGGCCTGCCTTTTCGTGACGCCCACGAAGCCGTTGCCCACGCGGTCAAAACCGCCATCGGTCAAGGCGTTGATCTGTCAGAACTGCCACTGGCCACACTGCAAAGCTTCAACCCCAAAATCGAACAAGATGTGTACGAGGTGCTGAGCCTGCGCGGCTCACTGAACGCACGAAACACTTTGGGCGGTACAGCACCGGCGCAGGTGCGAGCCCAGATTTTGCGGCATCGCGGCCGCCTGCAACAACGCAAAAACAATAGCATTTGAGACAAACACAAGGAAACCAGACAATGCCCGTGATCACCAACATTGAAGACCTGCGCGTTCTGGCCGAAAAGCGCGTGCCCCGCATGTTTTACGACTACGCCGATTCCGGCTCGTGGACCGAGGGCACCTACCGCGCCAACGAAACTGATTTCCAAAAGATCAAGCTGCGCCAGCGCGTTGCCGTCAACATGGAAAACCGCAGCACCGCCACCAAAATGGTCGGCATCAACGTGAAAATGCCGGTGGCGATTGCACCGGTCGGGCTGACGGGCATGCAGCATGCCGATGGTGAAATCAAAGCCGCCAAGGCCGCTGAGAAGTTCGGCATTCCGTTCATCTTGTCGACCATGAGCATTTGCTCGATCGAAGACATTGCCGCCAACACACAAGCGCCGTTTTGGTACCAGCTGTACATGATGCGTGACCGGGAAGCCATGGCCGCCATGATTGAGCGCACACGCAAAGCTGGTTGCAACGCCTTGGTCTTGACGCTGGACTTGCAAGTCATCGGTCAGCGCCACAAAGACTTGAAAAACGGCCTCACCGCGCCGCCCAAACCCACCTTGGCCAACATCATCAACCTGATGACCAAACCGCGTTGGTGCCTTGGTATGGCCGGCACGCGCCGCCATACCTTTGGCAACTTGGTGGGGCACGTCAAAGGCGTGAGCGACATGCGCTCGCTGTCGGCTTGGACCAACGAACAGTTCGATCCAACCTTGTCTTGGGCTGACGTGGCTTGGGTCAAAGAACGCTGGGGTGGCAAACTGATTCTCAAGGGCATCCAAGACGTTGAAGACGCCAAGCTCGCGGTGCAAAGCGGTGCCGACGCCATCGTTGTCAGCAACCACGGCGGCCGTCAACTCGACGGCGCGCAGTCCAGCATTGAGGCGCTGCCCGCCATCGTCGCAGCCGTTGGCTCAGACATCGAAGTTTGGATGGACGGCGGCATCCGCTCCGGTCAAGACGTTCTCAAGGCTTGGGCCTTGGGCGCGCGCGGCACCTTGATCGGCCGGGCCATGGTCTACGGCTTGGGCGCCATGGGTGAAGCCGGCGTCACAAAAGCGCTGCAAATCATCCACAAAGAACTCGACATCACGATGGCTTTTTGCGGCCGTACCGACATCCAAAACGTCGACAAAAGTATTTTGCTGCCGGGGACATTTCCGACAGCGTAAAGTCTGAGCTTCGTCTGCACCCACACCCTACTGCCCATGCTGTTTCTTCTTTCTCCCGCCAAAGCCCTTGACTACGAGACGCCGGCGCACGTGGCCAGCCACACGCAGCCGCTTTTCACGAGTCAATCAGCCGAGTTGATTGAGGTGTTGAAGACGCAGTCACCGCAGCAAATCAGTGGCCTGATGAAGCTCTCAGACAAGTTATCAGGCCTCAATGTGGCGCGCTACGAGGCTTGGTCGCCGAAGTTCACCGCCAAAAACTCAAAACAGGCTGCGCTGGCCTTCAACGGTGATGTCTACGAAGGGCTGAATGCCAAGACTCTGAACGAGCCCGATTTGCAGTGGGCGCAAGCGCATGTCTGCATCTTGAGCGGGCTCTATGGCGTGCTGCGGCCGCTGGACTGGATGCAGCCTTACCGGCTTGAAATGGGCACCGCATTGGCAACGGCGCGTGGCAAGAATCTCTACCAGTTTTGGGGCAGCGAGATCGCTCACTACCTGAACGAACGCGCGGCCGCCGACACCTCGCCGGTGGTGGTCAATCTCGCCAGCGAAGAGTACTTCAAGGTGGTTGACCGCAAGGCCTTGAAACCCCGCGTGGTGACTTGCGTGTTTCAAGAACTCAAAGCCGGCCAGTACAAGATCATCAGCTTCATGGCCAAACGGGCGCGTGGTTTGATGGTTCGCTACGCGATTGAAAACAAGCTGAGCAGTGTGAAAAAGCTGGAATCCTTTAACCTTGAGGGCTATGACTATTCACCTGACGTGTCCGAGCCCGACCGTCTGGTGTTTCGTCGCCAGTCGAGCTGATCCGCCAGGATCTCAAGGAGGTTCCCCGTGAGCAACAACGCCTTTGCAAGCCACGCCTTTGAGCAAGACATCACACCGGCCGTGCGTGTCTGGCTGGCCGAGCAGCGGGCCGCTGGTTTTGGCCTGGATCAGTTGCTGAAGTCGCTGCTAGACGCCGGCTGGGGTGAAGCCGCGGCCCGGCATCTGTTGGCCATGCCTGCCAAGATAGCCGCCAACGACTTGCCACTTCCACCGCCCCTGCCGGTGCCTTGGCCGGCGCACGCCGGCGAACGTTTGGCGCTGGAGGCAGGCGATCGCCAAGTCAACGCCATCACGGTGCTGCAAGACCCGCCGCTGCTGGTGCTGGAAGGACTGCTGAGCCGCGAAGAGTGTCTGGCGCTGATCGATGCAGCCGCACCGCGCATGTCGCGCTCACTGACGGTCGACGTGAAAACCGGCGGCGAAGAAACCAACCAAGCCCGCACCAGCGAAGGCATGTTTTTTGAACGCGGCGAAAGCGCGCTCATCAGCCGCATAGAAGCGCGCATTGGC
>JBEDKR010000195.1:0-4694 GCA_041172005.1 Pseudomonadota bacterium | reverse complement strand
GTCTTCGGCGGCGATGGTTTCTTTGCGGATGCGACTTTCGGCAAATGCCAAGTCTTCGGCAATCGACGGGTTGAGGTGATGGCAAACCATCAGCATGTCTACGTGCTCGTCCAGCGTGTTGACGGTGTAGGGCATGGTCGGGTTGGTTGACGACGGTAAAAAGTTGGCCTCACCGACCACGCGCAAAATATCGGGTGCATGGCCGCCGCCAGCGCCTTCGGTGTGAAAGGCGCACAGTGCCCGGCCTTTGGTGGCGGCAATGGTGTTCTCTACAAAGCCGGATTCATTCAGCGTGTCGCTGTGGATGGCGACCTGCACATCGGTGAGTTCTGCGACGTCGAGGCAATTGCTGATGGCCGCTGGCGTGGTGCCCCAGTCTTCGTGCAGCTTGAGGCCGATGGCGCCGGCGTTAACTTGCTCGTGCAAGGCTGCGGGCAGGCTGGCGTTGCCCTTGCCCAAAAAACCCAGATTCATCGGAAAAGCGTCTGCGGCTTGCAGCATGCGCTCAATGTTCCACGGCCCCGGCGTGCAGGTGGTGGCAAAGGTGCCGGTGGCCGGGCCAGTGCCACCGCCCAGCATGGTGGTGACGCCAGAGCTCAAGGCTTCTTCAATTTGCTGTGGGCAAATGAAGTGGATGTGCGAGTCAATGCCGCCAGCGGTGACGATCATGCCTTCGCAGCTGATGATCTCGGTGCCCGGGCCAATGATGATGTCGACGCCGGGTTGCACGTCGGGATTACCGGCTTTGCCAATGGCTGCAATGCGGCCGTCTTTCAAACCAATATCGGCTTTGACGATGCCCCAGTGGTCCATGATGAGCGCGTTGGTCATGACGGTGTCGACCGCGCCTTGCGCCCGTGTGGCTTGCGACTGCGCCATGCCGTCGCGGATGGTTTTGCCGCCGCCAAATTTCACTTCTTCGCCGTAGCCGCCAGCGCGCAGTGTGTAGTCGGCCTCGACTTCGATCAGCAGGTCGGTGTCGGCCAAGCGAACGCGGTCGCCGACCGTCGGGCCAAACATTTCAGCGTAAGCGCGTCGTCCAATGGTTGCCATGGGGTGTCTCAAAAAAACAAATTAAAAAAATGCGGTTACAGCGCGCCTTGGACAAGACCCCGAAAGCCATAGACCTTGCGCTCGCCGGCGTAGTCGACCAGTTCAACCGTGCGTTGCTGGCCGGGCTCGAAGCGCACCGCCATGCCGGACGCAATGTTCAGTCGCATGCCGCGCGCAGCATCGCGGTCAAAACCCAGCGCCGCGTTGGTCTCGGCAAAGTGGTAATGCGAGCCGACTTGAATCGGCCGGTCAGCGGTGTTTTGCACCACCATGCTGACGGTACGGCGGCCGGGGTTGAGCACATGGTCGCCAGCGTCCATCAGGTATTCGCCAGGGATCATGCGCGCTGTCATTTGTCGCCCCTGAACATCCACAGCGCCGCGCCAATAGCCAGCGCCAAGGCGACAAAACCCCAAGCGTCTGTGCTGTGCCAATGCGAGCCCGACAGGCCGTGGCCGTCATGCGCCAAGACCGTGGTGGAGAGCGCTGCCATGGTGGACAACGCGGCAGTTTTGATGAAATTGGTTGTCATGGTCAAACAATCGGTTGGTGGACGGTGACAAGCTTGGTGCCGTCGGGGAAGGTGGCCTCGACCTGGATGTCGGTGATGAGATCGGCGATTCCGTCCATGACGTCGGCGCGGGTCAAGATAGTGCGGCCTTCGCTCATGAGCTGGGCCACGGTTTTGCCGTCGCGAGCGCCTTCCATCACGGCGGCGCTGAGCAGTGCCACGGCTTCTGGGTAGTTGAGTTTGAGTCCACGGGCGCGGCGGCGTTCAGCCAGCAGTCCGGCCGTGAAGATCAGTAGCTTGTCTTTTTCTCTGGGGGTCAGTTCCATGTTTTCTCCGGGTGGGCCATTTGTTCCGGCCACACGGCTGAAAGGCAAGATTAATGCCACGTCAAGCTCGGCTGTGGCACAGAAACTGCACAACCGCTAGGCGGCTTGCCGCATCAATTTCATGCCATGACCGACCCACTTCCACGCCCTCCATCGCCGCTTGTCCCGGCCGCAGAGCTGCGCCCGCCAAAGGCCCCGGTGCAGCACATCATCAAGGTCCGGCGTGACTACAACAGCTGGGTCGCCAGCGAAACCATGGAAGACTACGCGCTGCGCTTCACGCCGCAGCGCTTTCGCAAGTGGTCTGAATGGCGGGTCGCCAACACGGCTTTTGGTGCGGCCGCGTTTTTGATTCTGGAAGCCGTCGGCGCCACCTTGCTGGTCAAGTACGGCTTCACCAATGCGTTCTGGGCCATTTTGGCGACCGGGTTGATCATCTTCATGGCGGGTCTGCCGATCAGCATTTATGCCGCGCGCTACGGTGTTGACATGGACTTGCTGACGCGCGGTGCTGGGTTTGGCTACATTGGCTCGACGCTGACCTCGCTGATTTACGCCTCCTTCACCTTTATTTTCTTCGCGCTGGAAGCCGCCGTCATGGCCTATGCGCTGGAGCTGGCGCTCGGCATTCCGCCTGCGTGGGGCTATTTGATTTGCGCGCTGGTCGTCATTCCGCTGGTGACGCATGGCGTTTCGGCCATCAGCCGGCTGCAGATGTGGACGCAACCGATCTGGTTGCTGATGATGGTGGTGCCCTTTGGATATGTGCTGATGCGCGATCCCGGTGCGTTTTCGGGGGTTGTGCACTACGCTGGTGAGGGCAATACCGCAGTTGGCTTTGATCTGCACTTGTTTGGTGCTGGTTTGACGGTGGGGATTGCGCTCATCACGCAGATGGGTGAGCAGGCAGATTACCTGCGCTTCATGCCGGTGCAAACGCCCGCTACGCGATGGCGCTGGTGGGCGGGTGTGCTGGCCGGCGGGCCGGGTTGGGTCTTGCTGGGCGTGGTCAAGATGTTGTTCGGCGTGTTGCTGGCTTACTTGGCCATCAGCAACATGGTGCCGCCAGACCGCGCGGTCGACCCGAACCAAATGTACTTGGCGGCCTACGAATATGTCTTTCCGAACTACGGCTGGGCGGTGGCGGCCACGGCCCTGTTTGTGGTGATCTCGCAGCTCAAGATCAATGTCACCAACGCCTATGCTGGCTCGCTGGCTTGGTCTAACTTCTTTTCGCGGCTGACGCACAGCCACCCGGGCCGCGTGGTCTGGGTGGTCTTCAACACCTTCATCGCCTTCATGCTGATGGAGATGAACGTCTTTAAAGCCCTAGGCGACGTGCTCGGCCTGTATTCCAACATCGCCATCGCCTGGATGATGGCGGTGGTGGCCGACTTGGTCATCAACAAACCGCTCGGCTTGTCGCCCAAAGGCATTGAGTTCAAGCGAGCGCATTTGTATGACGTCAATCCGGTCGGCGTCGGTGCCATGGCCTTGGCTTCAGTGCTGTCGGTGGCTGCGTATTTGGGCGCGTTTGGGCCGCTGGCGCAGGCGTTTTCAGCGGTGATTGCGATGCTCACTGCGCTTGTCACCGCGCCGCTGATCGCCTGGGCCACACGCGGTCGTTACTACATCGCCCGAGCTTCTGAAAACTCTGGAGATGCAGCCCCTGTGCCCGGTGTTTTTCGCGCCCACCGCACGAGCCGCTGCGTGATTTGTGAGCGCGAGTACGAAAGCCCCGACATGGCGCATTGCCCTGCTTACCAAGGCGCGATTTGCTCTCTGTGTTGCACGCTCGACGCGCGTTGCGGCGACATGTGTAAGCCGCATGCCAGCTTAGCGTCGCAATGGTCGGCTACTTTGCGCTGGTTGTTGCCGCGCCGTATGTGGCCGTATTTAGACACCGGACTGGGTCATTTTTTACTGCTGATGCTGGTCATCGTGCCGCTCTTGGGCAGTGTCTTTGGTTTGTTGTATCACCAAGAGCTGCGTCCGCTGGCGGAGGCCGCGGGCGTCTCTGGCGCGGCATTGCGCTCAGGCTTTGTCAAGGCCTATATGGCGCTGCTGCTGATCGCCGGCATGGTGGCGTGGTGGATGGTGCTGGCCCAAAAGAGTCGGCAAGTGGCGCAAGAAGAATCCAACCGGCAGACGCATTTGCTGATGCAAGAGATTGACTCGCACCGGCAAACCGACGAGGCACTGCAACGTGCCAAGCAAGTCGCTGACCAAGCCAACCAAGCAAAGAGCCGCTACATCAGCGCCATCAGCCACGAGCTGCGCACGCCGCTCAACAGCATCCTGGGTTATGCGCAGCTGATGGGCGAAGACCCGTCAATCCCGCCGCACCGCCGCCAAGCCGTCAGCGTCATCAAGCGCGGCGGCGAACATTTGCTGTCGCTGATTGAGGGCACGCTTGACATCGCGCGCATCGAAAGCGGCAAGCTCACCTTGAACGTCAAGCCCATGCACTTTGCCGATGGCGTGCAGGAAATGGCGAATCTGTTTGAGCTGGAAGCGCTGGCCAAAGGTCTGCAATTCAAGTTCGAGCCTGAAGGCGTGATGCCGCTGGTGGTGCGCGCGGACGAAAAACGCGTGCGGCAAATTCTCATTAACCTGCTGGGCAACGCCATCAAGTTCACGTCCAGCGGCAGCGTCACGCTGCGCGTGCGTTACGCCCGCGAAATGGCTTTGATTGACGTGGAAGACACGGGGCCCGGCTTGTCTGAAGCAGAACGCGAGCGTATTTTTGAGCCCTTCACGCGCGCTGACAGTGTCAGCGCTAGCGGTGGTTCAGCGCCGGGTGC
>JBEDKR010000194.1:0-4705 GCA_041172005.1 Pseudomonadota bacterium | reverse complement strand
CCATGCGGGGCACAACGGCCTGCGCGACATCCACGCGCAGCTTGGTAGTGCAGACTACTGGCGTCTGCGCATTGGCGTTGGCCATCCGGGCGTCAAGTCTGAAGTCATCAACTGGGTGCTGCAAAAACCGTCACAAGAGCATCGCTTCGCCATTGAAGAAGCCGTGACCCGCAGCCTGAAGGCCGTGCCGCTGTTGATTGAGGGTGAGATGGAAAAAGCCACCATGCTGATTCACACGCATGCTCCGGTCAGACCCAAACCGCCGCGTAAGCCTGAAGCAGAAAAACCTGCTGGAGAAAAAGCCTCAGGCGACTGACGCACCGGCCTGCAAGCGCCGGTATTTTTCCCACAGCGACTCTTGGCTTTCGATGTGCTGCGGATTGATCGGAATGCACGCCACCGGGCACACCTGCACGCACTGCGGCTCGTCAAAATGACCGACGCATTCGGTGCATTTGTGCGGGTCGATTTCGTAGATTTCAATGCCCATGAAAATCGCCTGATTCGGGCATTCAGGCTCGCACACATCGCAGTTGATGCACTCGTCCGTGATGATCAGCGCCATGTTCAGCCCCCCTTCAGAACAGCCGTATGAGCGGCTTTGAGCGCAGTGGCCACAGCAGGGTTGACCATCTGGCTGACGTCACCGCCCAACTTGCTGATCTCGCGCACCAGCGTGCTGCTGATGCATTGCAAAGGGGCGTCAGGCAACAAGAAAATCGTCTCGACGCTGGACCGAAGTTTGCGGTTCATGGCGGCCATCTGGGCTTCGTAATCAAAGTCGGTCAAATTACGCACGCCGCGCACCACCGCCATGGCTTGTTGCTGACCGCAAAAATCCATGATGAGGCCGTCAAAAGGCAGGACCTTGATGCGCTCGGGCTGGGTCATGCCCAGAACAGCCTGCTCGACCTGGCGCACGCGGTCAGTCAGACTGAACAGCGTTTTCTTGTGGTGAGCCACCGCCACCGCGATGATCAATTGATCAAACAGCCCTGCAGCGCGGCGCACGACATCTTCGTGACCGAGCGTGAACGGGTCAAAGGTGCCGGAATAAACTGCGATGCGGGGTGACAGTCGGGGCAAAGTCAGGGACGAAGTAGCCATACCCGGAATTATGCCCCCGAGGCTCAAGGCCTTGACGACGAGAGTGACATCAAGCCGTGAAGGCCCCTAAGCGCGCCAGCAAATGAAAATGCACCGCCCCAGCCTTGCTGCTACGGTAAATCTCCAGCCCCAACGGGGTCAGCTCGTCAGCGGTCCAAGTGCGCGGGGCTTCCAAGTAGACAAGCCCCTTGTCCGAAATCACCTCGGCAGCCGCCTTCAGCGCAGGCTCGAACAAAATTGAATCAAACGGCGGATCGATGAAGACCAGCTGAATCGAGCCCGGACTTTGGCGCCGCAACAAGCCGACGCCATCTCCACGCTCGACACGCACCACATCGGCCTTCAGGCGCTCCTGCAAGGCCTTCATCTTGAGTACCAACTGAGCATCCTGCTCGCACAACACTACCTCCGCAGCACCGCGCGAAGCCGCTTCAAAACCGAGCACGCCGGTGCCGGCAAAAATATCCATGCAGCGCCAGCCGGTCAAGTCTTGGCCCAGCCAGTTGAACAAGGTTTCGCGCACACGGTCTGGCGTCGGACGCAGGCCGGGCTTGTCGGACACCGGCAGCTTGGTGCGCTTGTAAAGACCGCCAATGATGCGGACCTCGCCAGGCAACGGCTTGTTATGGCGCGGTCCGGGCTTGCCTTTGGTTTTGCTTTGTGGCTTGGCCGCCGGCGCAGGCTTGGCCTGCTCAGAACGCGGCCTCATGCGCCTGCTCCGAGCACCACGGTCACCATACGGTCCGGTTGCAGCTTGCGGGCAAAGGCTGCCTTGATGTCGGCCGCAGTGATTTTTTCAACCTGGGCGGTCCAGGTGTCTAGGTAATTGAGTGGCAAGTTATTCCAGGCGATGTTGGCGACGTTGGCGATGAGTTTCGCATTGCTGTCGATGAGCAGCGGGAAGCCGCCCATCAGGTTGTCCTTGGCGGCCTTGAGTTCGGCGTCGCTCGGACCTTCAGTGACGAATTTTGCCAGCACATCACGAGCCACCTGAACTGCCAGAGCGGCTTGGTCGGGTCGGGTCTGCAAACCGATGGTGAAAGCGCCCGCATGAAGACCCGGCGAAAAGTAGCTGTAGACACCGTAAGTGAGGCCACGTTTCTCACGTACTTCATGGGTCAGGCGTGACACAAAGCCTCCGCCACCCAGCGTGTAGTTGCCCACCGTGAGGGCAAAAAAATCAGGGTCCGAGCGCTTATAGCCGGGCTGGCCAATCAAGACATGCGCCTGCGCCGATTCAAAAGCAATCGCTTCGTTGACGGGCGCGGTCAGCGCGGCCACTTCGGCCACGGGCGGCAAAGCGTTGCAACGTGCTGCATCAGTCTGCGGCAAACGCGCCAGCAAGGCTTTCACCAACACATCCGCCTGAGCCCGCGTGACGTCACCCACGACGCTGACCTTGGCCCGACACGGCTGGATAAAGCGCGTGTAAAACTGACGCATGTCAGCGACTGAGGTGCGCGCCATCGAAGCCTCTGTGGTCTCAAAACCATAAGGATGACTGCCGTACACCGCTGCCGCAAAAGCCGTGGCGGCCAGCGTGGCTGGGCGCGTATTGGCTTCGCGGATGGCCGCGCCGATGCGCTCTCGCTCACGCAGCCAGATCGCCTCTGGAAAGGACGGCTCGCCGATTTGCCGGGCAGCCAGCGCCGCGGCTTTCGGCAACAAATCCGGGTAACTTAAAGTGCGCAGCGAAAAGCTCATACGGTCGTTGCCAGACCTGACCGAAAAGGCGGCACCCAGATCAGCCCACGCTTCGCTGAGTTGGTTTTCATCCAGCGCCGGCAATCCGGTCTTGGCCGCAACGCCCTTGGCACTCATGTTGGAAACCATGCTCGCCAAGCCGGCTTTGTCCGAAGGGTCACGACGGTCGCCAGCGTCAAAGTCGATCTGCACATCGAGCATCGGAATGCCGTGGCTTTCCACAAGATAAATTTGGGCACCGCTGGTCTGCGTCCAGTGTTGAATCGGCAAGGCAGCCAACGCTGTTTGGCTCTGCAGCAAAGCGGCCACGCCGATGAAAGCGACCAATGCAACACGCGTCGCCAAGCCGCTGAATATTGAGATCAACATGTTTTTACTTTCGACTTCAATGGTCAGTGACGCCCGTCAGCAGCGGGCACGCGAGGCTTGCGGTTCGGATCCAGCGGCTGCGGCACCAACACCGCCTGCGTCAACTGGTCGTCACCAAAGTAACGTGCAGCCACGGATTGCACTTCAGCGGCACTGATTTTGCGCAAGCGCGCCACCAAACGTGCGCTGGCGTCCAGCGGAAAACCATTGACCCAATGGCTGCCCAGTTCGCGGGCTTGACTGAAAAGTGCGTCCAGCTTGTAAATCTCGCCTGCCACCCACTGCGTCTTGACGCGGTTGAGTTCAGCTTCCTTGACACCGTTTTGGGCGATCTGCGTGATTTGCTGGCGCAGCGCGTCGATCACCTGCTGGGTGGTTTTGCCTTGGGCGGGCACACCGTCCAACACAAAGACTTGCGGCCCACGACCCAGCAAACCGTTGTAGGCGCCGGCACTGTCGGCCACGCGGCCCTCGCCCTGCGTCAGCGCCCGATCTAGGCGAGCGCCGCTGTAGCCATCGAGCACGGCCGACAAGACGGTCAACGCCAGCGCGTCTTGGCTGGCGCTGGGCCCTGACGTGCCCGCTGGCGCATCAGCCAGACCGCTGGCGTCCATCTGCGGCACTTTGAACATCAGACTGACATAGGCTTGGCTGGCGCTGGCTTTGTGGTCAAGGCGCTTGATACCGGCCTGAACCGGCTCAAGGCGTGGTTTGCGCAGCGGCGTAACCGCAGCGGGTATCACGCCGTAATATTTTTCAGCCAGTGCTTTGACCTGTGCGACATCCACATCACCGGCGATCACCACGGCGGCGTTGCCAGGGACATACCACTTGCGGTAAAAGCTGCGCACATCTGCGGGCGTCATGGCGTCGAGGTCACTCATCCAGCCGACGATGGGCCGGCGATACGGTGCGGCGGTGAAGGCCACCGCGTTGGCCGCTTCGTAGAGCTGCGCACGTGGTGAGTCGTCGGTGCGCAAGCGGCGCTCTTCTTTGACCACTTCGATTTCGCGCTTGAACTCGTCGTCTTCCCATTGCGTGTTGGCAAAGCGGTCGGCTTCAAGTTGCATCACCTCTTCGAGCCGATTGGCAGGAATCTGCTGGTGGTAGGCCGTGGCGTCACGGCTGGTGAAGGCGTTGTCGCGGCCGCCCAAAGCGGCGACACGGCGCGAAAACTCACCGGGTTTGAGGCTCGGCGTGCCTTTGAACATCATGTGCTCCAGCACGTGCGCCACGCCGGAGGTGCCGTCGACCTCGTCCATTGAGCCCACCCGCACCCACAGCATGTGCGCCACGGTCGGCGCACGTCGGTCTGGTTTGACGATCAGCGTCAGGCCGTTGACCAGCGTGAACTGTTGCGCTTGCACCGCAGCGGCGGCGGGGCTGAGCGGTGCGGCGGGCGCTGGCAGCGTTAATGGCTTGGCCGTCGGCAGCGTCTGGGCTGCGGCACTGCTGAACGCGCAAGAAACCGTCAAGGCGGTGAGCGCGAACATCGCCCGCCACGAAGTCACCGGCGAATCTGGCT
>JBEDKR010000193.1:0-4708 GCA_041172005.1 Pseudomonadota bacterium | reverse complement strand
TGTCCAATGATGTTCTGAACAATATCAAGGCTGACAAAGATGTGCAGCGGGGCGATGTGAGCAAAATCACCGCCTTTGTTGACAGCAAGGTCATGCCCAACGTGAACTTCACCCGCATGACCGCTTCAGCGGTGGGTCGCAATTGGCGTCAAGCAACGCCCGAGCAGCAAAAACGCCTGCAAGAAGAGTTCAAAAGCATGTTGGTGCGGACTTACGCCGGTGCGCTGAGCCAAGTGAAAGACCAGACCGTTGATGTCAAGCCACTGCGGGCTGCCGCTGGTGATACTGAAGTGATCGTGCGCACTGAAGTCATCGGCCGCGGGGAAGCGGTTCAGTTGGACTATCGGATGGAAAAAACCGCCACAGGTTGGAAAATTTATGATCTCAACGTGTTGGGTATCTGGATGGTGGAAACCTACCGCACGCAGTTTGCACAGGAAATCTCGGCACGCGGCATTGATGGCCTGATCACGACGCTCGCGCAGCGCAACAAGAGCTGACCTCGACTCGTTTTCCTTTTTAAGCGCCTACTTTTGACTGGATCCACCGTGTTGCTCAAACTTCCTGCTGTGCTCACCCACAACCAAGCTGGCGTCTGCGCGGGCGTTCTGACGGTGGCCCTGCGCGCAGCACCGGCTGACAAAGAGCCCGTCATTGCAGATGCTAGCGAGATGACGCAGTTTGACTCGTCCGCGCTGGCCGTTTTGTTGGAGTGCCGACGAGAGGCGCTGGCGATGGGACGGACTTTTTTTGTGCAGGGCTTGCCGCCGCGCCTGCGTCAATTGGCAGGTCTTTATGGCATTGCAGCGCTGATCCCATCTCCCTCTTGAGCGCTGGTGTCTAGCTAGCCCCTAAAATAGAGGGCTCATGCCCGCTATCTCATTCCAGTCCGTCTCCAAAACATTCAAATCTTCGCGGGGTGCTCCCGGTCCAGTCGTGCAAGCGCTCGACCATGTCAGCTTTGACATTCAGCCCGGTGAATTCTTCGGCCTACTCGGTCCTAACGGCGCAGGCAAAACCACCCTGATCAGCATTCTGGCTGGCCTGTCGCGCGCCAGCAGCGGCCAGGTCTTGGTGCACGGTCACGACGTCGTGACCGACTATGCCGAAGCCCGTCGCCAACTGGGCGTTGTCCCGCAAGAACTGGTGTTTGATCCCTTTTTCTCTGTGCGTGAATCCTTGCGGATTCAGTCCGGTTATTTCGGTGTCAAGCACAACGACGACTGGATTGACGAGTTGCTCAGCAGCTTGGGCCTGACCGACAAGGCGAGCTCGAACATGCGGCAACTGTCCGGCGGCATGAAAAGGCGCGTTCTGGTAGCGCTCGCACTGGTCCACAAGCCGCCGGTGATTGTCTTGGATGAACCCACCGCAGGCGTCGATGTGGAGCTGCGGCAAACGCTGTGGCAGTTCATTGCCAAATTGAACCGGCAGGGCAGCACCGTGCTGCTGACCACGCATTACCTCGAAGAAGCCGAAGCGCTGTGCGGCCGCATTGCCATGCTCAAGCAGGGTCGGGTGGTGGCCCTGGATTCGACCTCGGATTTACTTAAGAGCGCGTCGTCGAATGTGCTGCGCTTCAAGGTCGACCGTGAGTTGCCGGAAGTGCTGGCAGTGCAGGCGCGCGTGACGGGCCGTATCGTGCAGTTTCCTGCCCACAACGCGCGTGAAATCGAGAGTTATCTGGCGGCCGTGCGTGAGGCTGGCTTGGTGGCTGAAGATGTCGAAATCCGCAAGGCCGACCTCGAAGATGTCTTCCTTGAAGTGATGGCCGATAAAACCGTCAGCACCGCTGCTGCAGCTGAGGTTACAGCATGAACGGCTGGCAAACACTGTTGTACAAAGAAGTCTTGCGCTTCTGGAAGGTTGGTTTTCAAACCGTCGGTGCGCCGATCCTGACGGCCGTGCTCTACATGCTGATTTTTGGCCATGTGCTGCAAGACGAAGTCAAAGTCTATGGCAGTGTCAGCTACACCGCCTTTCTGGTGCCGGGTCTGGTGATGATGAGCGTGTTGCAAAATGCTTTTGCCAACAGCTCGTCCTCCATGATCCAAAGCAAGATCATGGGAAACTTGGTGTTTTTGCTGCTCACGCCACTGTCGCATTGGCATTGGTTTGTGGCCTACGTCGGCTCTTCGGTGGTGCGCGGCTTGGCGGTCGGCACCGGTGTGTTCGTCGTGACGGTGTACTTTGGGCAACCCAGTTTTGTAGCGCCGCTTTGGATTGTGGTGTTTGCCGTGCTCGGCGCGGCGCTACTGGGTGCGCTCGGTTTGATCGCTGGTCTGTGGGCTGAAAAGTTCGATCAGATGGCTGTGTTCCAGAACTTCGTCATCATGCCGCTGACGTTTTTGAGCGGCGTGTTCTACTCCATCCATTCATTGCCGCCGGCGTGGCAAACGGTGAGTCATCTGAACCCGTTTTTCTACATGATCGACGGCTTTCGTTATGGCTTTTTTGGCGTCAGCGATGTGTCACCTTGGATCAGCTTAGGCATTGTCGGCATTGCGCTGATCGGTGTCAGCTGGATTGCCGTGCACTTGCTGAAAATCGGCTACAAAATTCGCTACTGACCTCTTCATTTTTTTGACCCTATTAATCCATGACCAGCGACGAACTCCAGGCCATCATCAGCGCCAACATTGATTGCGAGCACATCGAACTCTCGGGCGACGGCCGGCATTGGTATGCCACCATCGTCTCCAGCATCTTTGAAGGCCAGCGGCTGATTCAGCGGCATCAGCGTGTCTACGCCACGCTGGGTGGCCGCATGCAGTCCGACGAAGTTCATGCCCTGTCGATGAAAACCTTCACGCCCGCTGAGTGGGCCGCGAAAAACTAAAACCAAAACTAAAAAATCATGGACAAGCTACGCATCAAAGGCGGCAAATCGCTGTCTGGCACCGTTGATATTTCAGGCGCTAAAAATGCTGCCTTGCCCGAGCTTTGCGCAGCGTTGCTGACCGACGAACCGGTCACGCTGACGAATGTGCCGCGGCTGCAAGACGTCTCGACCATGCTCAAGCTGATTCGCAATATGGGTGTCACGGCCGAGCAGGGCGCACTGGGTCAGCCGGATTCCGGTACTGTGCGGATTGACGCCGGTCCGCTGCACACGCCTGAAGCACCGTACGAGCTGGTGAAAACCATGCGCGCTTCGGTGTTGGCGCTGGGGCCGCTGCTGGCGCGCTTTGGTCGCGCCACGGTGTCCTTGCCGGGCGGCTGCGCAATTGGCTCGCGGCCGGTGGATCAACACATCAAAGGTTTGCAGGCGATGGGCGCCGAGATTGTTGTTGAGCATGGCTACATGATTGCGCGCCTCGCCCCCGGCTTGACGCGCCTGCAGGGCTGCCATTTAACGACCGACATGGTGACCGTGACCGGTACCGAAAATTTCATGATGGCCGCGGCTCTGGCTGAAGGCGAGACTATTTTGGAAAACGCCGCGCAGGAGCCGGAGATCGGCGACCTAGCCGAGATGCTGATCAAGATGGGCGCGAAGATTGACGGCCACGGCAGCCGGCGCATTCGCATTCAGGGCGTCGCGCGTCTGCATGGCGGCACGCATCAAGTGGTCGCCGACCGCATTGAAACTGGCACCTTTTTGTGCGCTGTGGCGGCGGCTGGTGGAGACGTGGTGTTGCGTCATGGCCGCGCCGACCACTTAGAGACGGTGATTGAGAAGTTGCGCGAAGCGGGCGCTACCGTCAGCGCGGGTGATGGTTATATCCGCATCGAGTCGCAGGGCAGGCTCAAGGCGCAGTCGTTTCGGACGACTGAATATCCGGGCTTCCCGACCGACATGCAGGCGCAGTTCATGGCGCTGAATGCGATTTCTCACGGCACCAGCGTGGTCACTGAAACGATTTTTGAAAACCGTTTCATGCACGTCAATGAAATGGTGCGCTTGGGTGCCAACATCCAGATCGATGGCAAGGTCGCATTGCTGGAAGGGGTTGAAAAACTTTCCGGCGCCACCGTCATGGCGACTGATTTGCGGGCGTCGGCCAGCTTGGTGATTGCCGGCTTGGTGGCCGAGGGTGAAACCGTGATCGAGCGGATTTACCACCTAGACCGCGGTTACGACCAAATGGAAACCAAATTGCGCGGCATCGGCGCAGACATTGAAAGGGTCAAAGGATGATCACGCTGGCGCTGTCCAAGGGACGCATTTTTGACGACATTCTCCCGCTCCTGCGGTCGGCCGGCATTGAGGTGCTGGATGACCCGGAAAAGTCACGCAAATTGATTTTGGACACCAACCTGCCCGACCTGCGCGTGGTCTTGGTACGCGCTACCGACGTGCCGACCTATGTGCAGTACGGCGGCGCAGACTTGGGTGTGGTGGGCAAAGACACCTTGCTTGAATCGGGCAGCCAGGGCTTGTACCAGCCGCTCGATTTGCAAATTGCCAAATGTCGCATCAGCGTGGCCGTGCGTGATGGCTTTGACTACGCCGCAGCCGTGCGCCAAGGTGGCCGGCTCAAAGTCGCCACCAAGTACGTCGCCATTGCACGCGATTTTTTCGCCAGCAAGGGTGTCCACGTCGACCTGATCAAGCTGTACGGCAGCATGGAACTCGCGCCTTTGACGGGTTTAGCCGACGCGATTGTCGACTTGGTTTCCACCGGCAACACGCTCAAAGCCAACCACTTGGTGGAAGTCGAACGCATCATGGACATCAGTTCGCACTTGGTGGTCAACCAAGTGG